>JAWCLH010000006.1 GCA_038851035.1 Thermoplasmata archaeon | reverse complement strand
CACTTCGGGGGGCTTGAGAGGGCAGTGAGCTACTATAACTACAGAAGGCCGCACTGGAGCCTCAGGCTCGAGGAGTGCGAGACGCCGTTCCAGGCGTTCATCAGGAAGATGTGGCCTGCAAAGAGAAGGGCGTTCATCAGGGAGAATATCAAGATGGTTGCCAGATATGCCCCTGCCTATCTATTGGAAGAGGGATTCACGGTAGAGAGGGGGTCCGGGACATGAACTCAAATCAACGAGAGGAACTTAATTCAGGACTCCACATGCCAGGGGCCGGACCGTAAAATATATTTCAGGAAAAGTGGGTTGATTGTTAAATGCCAAGATTAGATGATGAAAAGAATATCGCTTGGCAGACAGGCAGCCCCCATCTCTCAAGGGCGAGGAGGGATCAGGCCTGAGCTGGGAGACGGTGCTGCTTCTACTGGCCGCGGCTCTGGCAGTGGCCGTGCTCACCGCCGCGACGGTCGCGGGCATTGCGGGGTTGAGAAAAAAGTCGGGTCCGGGAAGCGGGGTCAGCGTGCTGGAGGGGGGAGGCTCGCGCGTGCCCCCCGACGCGCCCAAGCCCAAGAAAGGGGAGGTCAGGCGGCGGAAGGAGCCAAGGCCTCCATTCAGGGGCCAGAGATTAAAAATATACATTCCGGGCAGGCAACCGATGAAGGTCGGCGGAGGAGCCGGTGGCAGGGCGGAGGGCCACGGGGCGGAGGCTGGCCCAGAGCCGGAAGGGGAGAGAGCATCAGGGTCGCCCGGGGCTCAGGCGGGAGCCGGCCTGAGCGAGCCGGACCGGAACGGCTCCGCAGAGCCCGTCCGGGGGAATGAAGGGCCAGCCCCCAGCGAAAAGGAAAAGCTGGACTCGAACGCGGTGCGCTTCGGCAGTGAAGATGTGGCCCGGGGCTCGGAGAAATGTCCAAAGTGCGGGACGGAGCTGTCGGGACCCGGGGGGCCCTGCCAGACCTGTGAGGCCGAGGAGAGGGTGAACCGGGCCGCAGAACTCGTCACCTCCCTCCGGCTGAAAGGCGTGGAGGTTTTGGAGGCCGAGAGATATATTTATCAGGCGAGGTCCGCCCTAGCCCTCCGAGCGCTCGAGGATGTGCTCCAGCTGTGTGCGAAGGCAGAGGAGAAGGCCCGTCAGCTCGAGGCCGAGCAGAAAGAGGCTCAGGAGCTCGTGGCGCGCTGCGAGGCCGAGATATCGGCGGCCGAGAAAGATGGTCGAAATACAGCCGTGGCCCGCAGGGCTCTGGCGAGGGCGCTAGCCTTCCTCAGGCAAGGCAGCTACCTCGAGGCGATGGAGGAGGCGGCCACGGTCCCATCGCTCATCGGCCCCCCCTTCTCGGAGAAAGGCCCCGCGCGCACCGGGGCCATACGGAGATTTCCGGGTTCGGCCGCTCGGTGCCAGGTATGCGGTGAGGGAGTTTCTGAAAGCTCTCTCACGTGCCCCCTTTGCGGCTCATCCACTGGGCTATCCGGGAAAACTCCGCAGGAGTTCTGCCGCGGCTGCGGCGAGAGAATCGAGCCGGGGTGGAAGACATGTCCGAGCTGTGAGACCCCTATCGAGAAGAGGGCCGAGCTCTGGACCGGCCGGTGCCCCTCCTGCGGAAGGGAAGTACTGGCCGAGTGGAGTCTCTGCCCCCACTGCGAGGCGAAAATCCCCGGTGGTGGACGCAGAGCCCGGAGCTCCTCAGGACCGCGGGTGGTTAGGGAGGAGAGAGGAGAGCCGCCGGTGATTCCACCCGAGGAGCGCAAGAGGGCCCTTCTCCACGAAATCGAGGAGGTCACGAAGCTTCTGCGCGAAGTTGAGGGCAGAGGCATTGATGCTAGAAAAGGCTGGAATCTTCTGGATCTGGCTCGGGCGTTCACCCGCAACGGAAACTATGAAAAAGGCGAAAGGTACGTCAGAAAGGCCCGCTATGTGGCGGAGACGATGCTCGGGGAATGAGGCCCGACGAAGCCTGAACGCGCGTGAGCGCGCTTCTCTGACCCGGGCTCGAGCGCTTGATTGATTATTATATTCAATACCATAATATCTATATACTTTTCAAATATTGTTATTCACGATGAAATTTAGTGCAAGAGCGCCGGGGCTAATCATGGTGGCGCTCCTGATCCTCACCCCCTCGCTGCCCATCCCCGCGCTTATCACCCATGACCTCGCTCCGAGTAAGGAGACCGGGGCCCGCGAAACTCTGCCGGTCTACATTAACAAACTCAGCCCGGCCCCCAATGTGGACGGGAGCTGGGGCTCCGGGGAGTGGTCGAGGGCTAGCGCGCTGGATGTGTCCGTAGGCGGGGGTCAGTGCATGATGTACATCGGATTTGACACCGGGGGCCACAGGCTCTTCATAGGCCTGGATGTTCCATCGGACACCAGCGCCGACACCCTCCAGAGCGAGGCGGAGCTGGCTTTAATATGTATCGACGGGGACAATGACGGAGTAATCACCTACACCAACCCCACCGGCCTCCCCGAGGACGTGGTTCTCCCCCTCACCTACGGCGGTCCCTGTAGGGACCGCTGGGCCCAGATATTCGGCTGGAACACCAACTACGCCGGTTGGATAAACATCGACGGCCCCAGCGGCTACCCTGTGATGTGGAGGGACGCCTACGGCTACGAGCACACCGACCAGATGAGGGCCGGCTTCTCGGGGCATAGGTTTTACGAGTACTCGATAGACTATCAGAGGTCGTTGGGCCTCACACCGGGCAAGGACACCCTCTTCGGCGTCAATATCCTGATACGGGACGGCAACGGCGACGCCAACCCCGACACCCAGACACGGAGGGGAGCGCTGCCGTGGAACTACAGCGGCATTGCGGGCCCGTGGGCCCTCTTCGCCCTCGCACAGGCCCCGCTAGCCCGAATCAAAGCCCCCGCGGAAGGCGAGAAGTTCTTTCTCGACGAGGAAATCGAGTTCGACGCCAGCGACACAACCTATGACAGCGCCAAAGCCGTGACCTTCACTTGGGACTTTGGGGATGGAGCCAGGGAGACGGGGAAGGTCGTCCACCACACCTACTCCAGAGTCGGCCGGTACACCGTCACCCTCGAGGTGGTGGATTCGGAGGGTCTGAGCAACCTGACCCGAGTCACAATCGAGGTCCGGGAGAGGAACTTCGCGCCCGAGATTCTCTCCTATTATCCCACCAACGACCCCGTCATTCACGAGGGGGAGAATCTGGTCTTCAGCGTCAATGTGACAGACGAGAATCTGGACGTCGGAGACGAGCTCAGGGTGAACTGGAGCGTCAACGGCAGCGTCAGGAAGAGCTCCCTACTCAAGGGGCCCGGCTCGCATAGGTCGGAGCTGCCCCTGCTTACTTCCTACGATGGGGAACTCTCTGCCGGGAGGTACAAGGTGGAAGTCTCTATCCAGGATTCCTACCTCGGTGGTTGCGAGCTGCCTGTACTCCACTCCTGGAACCTGACCGTTGAGAACACCAACAGACCGCCCGTTATTGTCGTCGCCCTCCCCGATACCGAAGAGCTCGAGGTACAAGAGGGGGCCGAGGCTTATTTCTCCATCGAAAAGCTCGACCCCGATGGGGACAGGATGACCGTGCTCTGGTTCGTCGACGATATGGTGATGGGGGCCTTCAGGGACAGGGATCAGTTCATTTATCAGCCGGACCACAACTCCAGCGGCCTCCACCGTGTGAAGGTGGCCGTCACCGATCGCGAGCTGGGGCGCGCGGAGAGAAACTGGTCGGTCAATGTCATCAATGTGAACCGGCCCCCGGAGATCAACATCTGGTCCCCTCGCGACGACGCGGTCGAGGTCTACGAAGGGAAGGAGATCAGCTTCTCCATCTCCCCCTTCGACCCGGACATGGACCCGCTCTCCGTCCAGTGGCTCATCGACGACGAGCCGGTCAGGGGTCAGGGAAGCACGAGCTTCTCCTTCGCCGCTGCCTACGAGGGCGAGGGCTCCGCCGAGGGCTCGCCTTATACTGTAAAAGCGGTGGTCAGGGACCCAGGCGGTCTGGCGGCCTCTCACACCTGGGAGCTAACGGTCCGCGACGCCAACAGGCCACCGATTCCCGTGATCTCGGAGCCCGAGAATGGCAGCCGCTTCCGCCTGGGGAGCATCGTGCGCTTCCGCGCGGGAGAGAGCTGGGACCCGGACTCCAATGACAACAACATCCTGTCTTTCTCCTGGGACTTTGCCGATGGGAAGACGGCCTCCGGTCCGGAGGTTTCGCACAGGTTCACCCGCCCCGGTCTTTATCAGGTGACCCTTAGGCTCAGGGACAGACTCGTCAGCTCCTACGCCTCGGTCAACATAACAATAACTGCCCCGGTCCTCTGGGTGAAGGATATACGCTTCGAGCCGCTGGCGAGAGCGTACAAGGGGGCTCAGGTGAACATCACCTTACAGATTTACAACACCGGCGACGCTCCCGCGACAGGTGTCCGCGTCAAACTTCTCATGGACGGCGCGCCACTGGCTGGACTGGAGGTGGCCAGAGTCGACCCTGGGGAAACAGCGGAAGTACTCTACGTGTGGATAGCGGAGGGGGGCAACCATACCTTCAGGGCCGTCATTGACCCGCGCGAAGACATCGTGGTTCCCGACGGAAGCCCCTCGGAGAGGACGATATTTGTCAAGGCCAGACCGGCGCCTGAGGCGAGGGCATTTCCGGCTGCCCTCGCAGGCGCTCTCGCTGGCTTGGCTGCTGTCGTGGTATTGGCGGTGGTATGGGCGGTGACGCGTCGGCGCAGAGTGGCAGCGGGGCGCGCTGCAGGGGAAGAGGGCCCTGCAGTCGAGGCGGGGGCGCCGGCTCTAATTGAGGCAGAGACCCCGCCGTCTGGTCCCCCTGAGGGGCTCACAACCGCGCCCGAGGCGCCATCCACGGCACCCGCCCCGGTCCCCACGGCATCCCCGCCGGCCCCAGCCCCCGCCGAGGCTCCACCGGAGCCCCATCCGCCGGCGAAGGAGGAGGCGAGGTGCCCCTCGTGCGGCGGGGCGAGCCCCGCTGCTGGAATTCTGTGCGAGGAGTGCGTCGAGAGGGAGACGGCCGAGCTCGAGAAAGTAGAAGCGGGGGTGAGGGCGGAGGCGGCGGCGATAGGGGCCCTCAGCGCCCCCAAAACTGGCCAAGTGAAGGGTCCGGCGCCGGTGATGAAGTGCGCCACCTGCGGCGAGCCTCTGGAGGAGGGCTGGAGGGCGTGCCCGACCTGCGGCACGGGGGTCGGTATCCATATTCCGATTCGTGAGGTCCCCACCTGCCCAACCTGCGGCGAGCCCCTCGAGGATGACTGGCTCGCCTGCCCCAACTGCGGCACAGCGATAAAATAGCCGCTCACTCCACAATCTCGAGGCGCACCGGAGCCCCGCTGTAGTCGTAGGCCCTCCAGGAGCTCAGGGTGTAGGGGCTCCCGACGATTATGTGGACGCTTCCGAACTTTCTGAAGAACTCGAGGTCCTCTTCGGAGGGCTCGCGGCTCCCGGAGGGGTGGCTGTGGACCGAGCCGACTACGCTGTAGTCTATCGGGAGCATCCAGAGGTTGACTAAGGCGCTGGTCCGTCCCTGCATTGTTCCGGGGAGCATCGTGAGCTCGTGTATCGTTCCCCCACGCGCCCGGAGCTGTCCCGCGAATTCGTTGGGGTGGCTCTCCTTCGACGCCTCCAGAATCAGCTCCAGCACCGCTCTTTTTATCCGCGTCGCCGGAGCATCCTTTCCCGCCTCCCTCCTTCTCTCGCTCCTGAATCCCAAGACCCTCACTCCTTCCCACCTCCTGCGCCCCTGCTACCGCTCGCCCCCCGCTCCTTCCCTCCCCTCCAGCGGCCCCCCCTCCCGCCCCGCCCTCCCTCCACCTCCCGGTCGCCTTTCCCTACTCCCCTCCTCATCCATTTTTCCCATCCTCACCTCTCGATGCACGGGTCGTGCGAGAGCTTCTCGCGAAGTCTTGCGTAGAAGTCCGGGGCAAAACGGATGAACTCGGCAGGGCTCTCCGAAGCGGAGAACTCGACCCTCGAGCCGGGCGGGAGGGGGGTCTCGTGTTGGCCGTCGAGCACTAGGGTCGAGGGTTTGTCGTCCATCAGGGCTACAGAGATTCGCCTGTCTGAGGGAACGACGAAGGCGCGAGAGGAGAGCTTGAAGGGAGCGAGTGGCACTATTACGAACGCGGCGACCGAGGGGTCGAGAATCGGGCCGCCAGCGCTCATTGCGTAGCATGTCGAGCCGGTCGGCGTGGCGACGATGACGCCGTCCGCGCGCACGTCGTCGACGAGCTGGTCCGAGAGGAAGATTCTGTAGTGCCTCATCTTCGAGGTCGCAGAGGTGTGGACCACGGCCTCGTTGGTCGAGTCGGGGAGCCTCCTGCCGTCGAGGTCGGTCCTCAGCCGGAGCCTCCTCTCGACGATGTACTCGCCCCTCAGAATTCTTTTCAGGCCCGGTATGACACCATCAATCGGGACCTCCGTGAGGAACCCGAGTACGCCTGCGTTGACCGCGAAAACCCTCCCCCTAGCCTCCTGAAGCGCCTTGAGAACGGTTCCGTCCCCGCCAATTGTGACGATAACATCCGCCCTCATTCTTTGGAGCGGCACGCCCTCCGTTCTCAGCCCGCGCGCCAGCGAGGCCTCGACCTGAACCCTGCCCACCCCCCTGCGCCCCCTCAGGAAGTTGAGCACTCTTCTCGAGGCCTCGATGGCTCTGAGGAGGCCCGGCTTCGCGACGATGCCGAAGTCCATGCGAGCACTAATCGGCCTATAGGGATATCTATTCTTCGGGTCCGCCCCCGCACAACCTTTAAACTACTTTGTTGCATATCTAAACACGGGCGGAGTGGTCGTCAGGCCGCGGAGCTGCATCAATGAGTGAGAGGGCTCGTGTCTGGGAGGGTCTCCTCCAGAGGGTCGTGGAGGCCAACATCGACCTCGTCAGCACAAGGAGGCTCAAGGGTCATCTCGACCGCCTAGCGGAAAAGTACCCAGCCCTCTCGATGGTGAGCATCAGCGAGGGGAAGGTTTCGCTCGCCGACGGATTTCCAGAGGGCGACACCGGTCTGGCGGCGGTGTGCGTGATTCTCGGCGCGATCTACTGGATTCTGGACATGTTCACCGGGCCCTCGGCGGCGGCGGAGAGGCTCCGGGGACCGGTGCGTAGGTACCTCGAGGAGGTCATGCCCGGCGGGGTGCTCGGCTTGAACCGCTTCCTGCCTAAGCTCCACCTCGAGAGAGAGCCCGGGGAGGCGGCCGGGGAGGGTGGCGAGGGCGCGGCGGTCTCGCTCCCCGTGGGCAGAGCGGAAGAGGGAGCCGGCGCGAAGGGGGAGGCCGGGGCGACGGAGGCCGGGGAGGGCCAGGAGACGGGCGAGGTCGCGGCCGGGGCCGACGAGCTCGCGTCCCGGTTCACGGGAGCGGTCGAGTGGCTGGGGGAGCGGCTCCCGAGGGGCTCTTCCATTCTCGTCGAGGGGCAAGGCCAGCTCAAGGAGAGGATGTGCCTCAGATTCATAAAGGAGGGTCTCGAGAGAGGCGAAGCGGCGCTCGTTGTGCTCGCCCGCCCGCCTGAGGAGTTCAGGCGGCTGATGATGGTCGAGGGGCTGGACACCGCAAGGTCCGAGGAGCTCGGGCTCCTGCAGATTCTGGATTGGCACACATTCAGGGAGAGGCGCATCGAAGACCTGGAGGACGAGGGCTCGGTGAAGAGGCTCCCGATGGAGCTCCCGCATGTCGGGGCCGCCATCAACATGGCGCTGCAGGAGCTGCCGCAGGGCGGCTCCCCGCGAGCTTTCGTGGACATTCTCCCGAGAGCCCTCGCCACGGTCGCGATAGAGACGGTTTTCAACTTCGTCGCCGTGACCATCCTCAAATTCAGAAAAAGGGCGATGACAGCGCTCTTCCTCATGGAAGAAGAGAGGGACCCGGAGAAAGCAGCGATTCGGCTGAGCTTCAACTCGAGCGTAGAGATTCAGGAGGCAGAGGGCGGGAGGGTGACGGTCCGGGTCAGGGGCCCGCTCCTGAGGGGGAAGCTGAAAGTTCTGAGGCCCGAGGGCGCGGCGCTTGTGGTGGAGAGCGAGCGGCCTCTGCCTGCGGAGGAGATGACAGAGCCGGAGCTCCTGGAGAAAATCAGGAGCGATGCCGCGGCTTGGCGGTCCCAGGGCTATATCGTGGACGCGCTTGAGGAGGCACTCAGGGGCCCGCCCGCGAGAGCTAAGGAAGTGTGGGAGCGATATAAAAGGGCGGTTGAGGCGCTCCAGGACGTCAGGAGCGACCTGAGAATCATGGACTTGACCGGGGTGGAGGTCGAGGCTGCGAGAATTCAGGACATGGCGAGGAACCCGGAGCTTCTTCCGGAGGTCGAGGAGGCCATGAAAAGGCTCCGACAGAAGTTCCAGGCGCTGAAGGAGGCTAGAGCCCGCGATGCAGAAGCCCGGGAGGCCGGCGTCACTACGACGAAGGCCTCGGCCGTGGAGAGGGGGGGTGAGGGCGCGAGGACTGGGGCTGGGTTGAGCCCGGAGTCTTGCGGGCCGGGAGGGGCGGAAGTAGCCGGGGGGGAGGAGGAGATAATTGAAATCCAAATGGAGGAGGGGGGAGGGGAGGAGGCGGCTGCCGGCGGTGTTGCAGGGGGCGCGGAAGTGGGGGGAGCGGAGAGGGAAGGCCATGGTGAGTTACAGATTCAGGGTGCTGCGGAGGGGGCGGAGGCGCGGGAGGGGAAGGCGCCGCCGATGGGAGGGGAAGGAGCGGGAGCGGTTGGGGTGGCAGGTGCTGGGGCGGCCGCGCCAGCTCTTGGGAGGGAGACCGGCCCCACTCCCGCCCCCGGTGACGAGGAGAGGAGGAAAGAGTTCCGGGAAGCGATTGAGAGGTGGAGAGCCGAGGGCTATAACGTCGCGCCGCTCGAGAGGGCTCTCGAGGGAGACATTGAGGAGGCCCGCCGGGCCTTCGTGCTCTTCAGGGTCCAGCTCCAGAGGCTCAGGGAGCTCGGCGAGGAGCTAGCCGCAATCAATGTCCCGGCGCTGGAGAAGAAAAGGGCGGCGCTCAAGCCTCTCCTGAAGGACGTCGAGCGAATTCCCGAGCTCGAGAGTTCCCTGAAAGATATGAGGGAAGAACTCGAGCTCGTGCGCGAGGAGGAGAGGGCGAGGAAGGAGGAGGAGCAGAGGAGGCGGGCAGCGCTCTCCGAAAAGATGTTCTGGTGGCACTCCCACGGAATCGACGTCCATGAGCTCGAGAGGGCGCTGGAGGGCGGCTTGGAGGAAGCTGAGGCCGCCTTCCGGGAGTTCGAGGAAGGGGCTCGGAGGCTCATCGAGCTCAGGGAGGAGCTCTCCGCACCCGGCGCGTCCGATTTTCCTGAAGAGGTGGCTGCCCTGGAGGCAAAGCTCACCGACGTTCATCGCGTGAGAGAGGCCGAGGAGGAGGTCGCCAGGTTCAAGGAGCACCTCCGCCTCCACTCGAGGGTGGCCCGCGAGAGGAGGGCACTGACGGAGAGGGTAGAGGCGCTGAGGGCTAGGGGTTTTCTGGTCGAGGGCATCGAAGGCCTCATGGACAAGGACCTGCGCTTCGCCGAGCGCGAGCTGCAGTCCCTCGAGGCGAACGCGGAGGTGATGGGCGGCTTCATCGCCCAGCTCGAGGGGATGGATGTGAAGGGTTTCGAGAGGGAGGCCCGAGAGCTAAGGGAGCGGATGAGAGACCCGCGCCGCCTCGAGGAGTGCAGGAGAGACCTGCTGAGGCTGAGGCACGGGGTCGAGAGGGCGAGGGCAGAGGAGAGGGAGAGGGAGGGCTACAGGAGGCAGGTGGAGGAGTGGAAGAGGAGCGGGCTCCAAACATCGGAGCTCGAGGCCGCGCTTGGCGGGGACCTGCCCTCGCTCAGGCGTGCGATTATCAAGTTCAGGCTCGACCTCCAGCTCCACGACGAGCTGCTGGCGCTGCTCGAGCCCCTCCTGCACGGGAAGCACGCCGCCGAGGCCGCCAGAATTCAGCAAGAGATGAGGGACTTCTCGAAGCTGCCCGAGCTCGAGAAGAGAATTCTGGAGCTCAGGCTCGACTTCGAAGAGGAAGCCCTCGCCCGGGGGAGGGAGAAGGGCAGGGAGCTCGAGCGGGAGCTGGAGCTCCACAAAAAGCTCGCTGAATGGATCCAGTCGGGCTATCAGCTCAGGAGGCTCGAGAGCGCTCTCAGGGCTGACCCGGAGAGCCTGAGGGCCGAGGTCGAGCGCCTGGACAAGGACATCGAGCAGCTCTCGAAGCTGGCCTCAGCGCTCGAGGTTCTGGACACGAGGGGCCACGAGAGGGATCTCAATTACATCAGGAGCATGCTCAACGACCCCGACAAGGTCGCGCAGGTCCGCAGCCTGCACGAGGCCCTCAAGCTCGAGATAAGCCGAAGGAAGAAGGAGGAGGAGAGAAGGGCCGCGATGCGCGCGGCCATCAGGGAATGGAAGCAGAAGGGCTATTCCACTGAGCACCTAGAGAAAAACCTTGAGGGCGACCTGGACAGGGCGTCGCAAGAGCTGATTCTCTTCAAGCTTAGGGTCGCGGCCGCAGAGCATCTAAAGGCCCGGCTAGAGCTCCTCGAAGCGCTGGGCCACGAGAGCGAGGCCTCGGAGCTCAGGCAGCGGGTCTCGAGCCTTGATGGTATCGAGAAGCTCCACGAGCGCGCCGAGAAGCTAATGAGCGCCGCGGAGCAGAGGAGAAGGGAGAGGGCCGAGCGCCGCTCGGTCCGGCGAAGACTCAGAGCCGAGCTGGGGGAGAGGCTCCTGGCTTGGGCGGCGAAGGGTCTCGTTGTGAAACGGCTGGAGAGGGCGCTCGAGGGCCCTATCGAAGAGGCGCCAGCAGAGTTCGAGAGGTTCGAGGCGGATGTGAGGAGGCTTGGGGAGCTCGAGAAGGAGCTCGATGCGCTCGACGCAGCGGGTCTCGAGGCTGAGGTTCTCTCATTGAAGTCGAAGCTTAACGATGTCGATAAAATAAAAGAAATAGAAGAGGGGATTAGGGGCCTCCGAGAGAGGCTCGAGAGAGAGAGGAAGGAAGCCGCCAGGAGGAGGGAGCTGGATGAGGCGCGGAGGCTGGAGGCCGAGAGGGCAGCGGCAGTCCGGAAGCGGCTCGAGGAGAGGCTTGCGGAGTGGTCCGCTTTCGGCTACAACGTCGACGCCCTTCGCGCGGCCCTCGCCGGAGACCTGAAGTCGGCCGAGGCCAGATTCGCGGACTTCGAGAACGCTCTGTTCAGGACCGAGGAGCTCCGCATGGAGTTCCACGAGCTCCTGACAAGAGGAATCGAGGACGTTCCGGGGGCGGAGACCGTGGAGAGGCTCCTCCAGGACCCTCTCAAGCTCCCGCAGGCCGAGAAGGCGTTCAGGGAGTTCAGGCAGAGGGCCGAGGCGACGCTGGAGGCCAGGAGTGCTGAGATGAGGGAGCTCGCCGCGAGGGTCGCCGCACTCAAGGAGAGCGGGGAGGACGTCTCGGCCCTTGAGCGCGCGATGGCGCTGGGTGTTGCGGAGCTGCGGAAGGCTCTTGAGGAGTTCGAAAAGCAAAAGAAGATTAAAGGCCTTGAAGCGACGTGGAAGGGGATAAAAAGGTCGCTCAAGGGGAGTGGGGGGGAGGGGAGCGAGCACGGCGGTGGAGCTGTCAAGAAAGCCAATAAGCAAAGAGAGTAGGTTGTGCCTATGCCGGAAAGGGAGCTGCAAGGAGCGCAGAGCGTCGAGGAGCTGAGGAGAAAGGTCGCCAGTTGGAGGTCGGAGGGGTTCGAGGTGGACCGCCTCACCTCCCTTCTCGATTCCGGGGCGCCTGAGGCCCGCCACGCGGTCGAGACCGCTGAGAGGGGAATCGAGAAGCTTAGGGAGCTTCAGGAGGAGTTCCGGGGGCTGGAGGGCATGATAGGCGGTGAGCAGGCGGAGAGGGTCAGGAGGATGCTCCGGAACCCTTGGCTGGCGGCGGAGGCGGAGAGCGCGCTGATGGAGCTCCAGGTCCAGACGGAGAAGAGGAGGAAGGAGGCCGAGCGGAGAAAAAGGGAAGAGGAAAGGCGGAGGGGCGAGCTGAGGTCTCGCATGGAGAGATGGAGGGCGGAGGGCTACGAGGTCTCGTCTCTCCAGGAGGCGCTCGGGGGAGACCTGGAGCTTGCAGAGAGGGCGGCAAGGCAGATCGAGGAGGGCATAGGGCGGCTAAAGGTATGCGAGGAAGAGCTCTCCGCCCTCGAGACCTCAGGCTTCGATGCCGAGAGGTCTGAGGTTGAGGCACTCCTCCACGCCCCCACAAGGGCACAGGAGGCAGAGGAGGCTCTGCTCCGCCTCAGGCTGAAGATAGAGAAGCACAGGAGGGAGCAGCAGCTCAAGAGCGAGAGAGAGAGGCGGGTGATGGAAAGGGCTCTGGAAAAGGTCCGAGCCTGGAGCTCTGAGGGCTTTCAGCTCCCCCTTGATGAGGCCCGGATAAACGCCACCGACACGCAGACGCTTCTGAAGACTATTGAGGAGTACGAAAGAGCCATAGCGAGAGCAAAGGAGCTTCTTGAGGAGCTGAATCAGATAAAGGAGAAGGAGTTCGAGGGTGAGATAGGGCTGGTGCGCAAGATGCTCCTCAATCCGGAGCGCCTACACGCCGGAGAGGAGAAGCTTGTCCGCCTCCAGCTGAAGGTGCAGAGGCTCAGGAGGGAGAGGGAGAAGAGGGCTGAGGAGAGCCGGAGGTGGAGGGCGGAGCTCCAGACGAAGATAGCGGAGCTGGAGGAGAGGGGCTATGACGTCACCAGGCTGAAGGAGGCGATGGGGAGGGACGATGAGGCGCTCAAGAGGGAGTGGGTGATGTTCCGAATTCAGCTCCGGAGGATGCAGGACCTCGAGGCGGAGCTTAGGGCCCTCCCGCGCGAAGGCGTTGAAGAGACGGTGGAGAAGCTTCTTGCGAAAACCAGAACAATCGACGTGGCTACGATTGCAGAAGTCGAGGCGGGCATAATCGCCGTGAGGAGCCGCCTCGAGGCCAAGAAGGAGGAGCTCTTGCGCATCAAGGAGGAGGAGAAAAAGGAGAAACAGAGGATTGTGGAAAAGCTACTAGGATGGGTGGAGGAGGGATACCGATACGGCATCGAGGGGTGGCTGGACAAAGTGACGGCCGGCGACATAGAGAGCGTCAAGGAGGAGTTCAGGAGGGTCGAGAGCGCCCTCCGAAAGCTCGAGGCGCTAAGAAAGAGCTTGGAGGAGCTCGATGCGACCGGGTTCGAGGCAGAGGTCGAGCAGCTCAAAGAGATGTCCTGGGACATCTCCAAACAGGACGAGGTCGAGGCCCGCGTGAGCGAGCTGCGGGAGAAGATAAGGAGGGCGGAAGAGGAGAGGCAGAGAAAAGCGGAGGAGGAGAGGAGGAGGAGGCGCGAGCTCGTGGAAAAGCTTGAGGAATGGAGACGCATGGGGTTCGACGTCTCAGCCCTGGACCCCTTCAGGGATGGGGACATTGAGGTGCTTCGGAAGGAGATGGCCGTCCTGGGGATGCGAATTCAGAGAGCCCAAGAGCTACAAGGCGAGATTCGGGCGATGGACACTTCCGAGCTGAGGGAGGAGGCGGAAAGGGTTGAGAGGGCCACATTCGACTTGAACAGACTCAGCGAGGCGGAGGCGGGGGTGGAGAGGCTTAGACAACTAGTCACCCAGAAAATGAGCGTTAAAAGGAGGAGGGCGGAGCTCCGCAAGAGAATGGAGGAGTGGCGGTCCCAGGGGTACGATGTCTCCACGCTCGAGGGTGTTATTGAGGGCGACATAGAAACCGCCAAAAAAGAGTTCCTGATATTCAAAATCAAAGTACAGAAGCTTAAGGAGCTGGAGGAGGAGCTCAGGTCAATAGACACGAGCGGGTTCGAGGAGGAGGCGCGTGCCATAGAAGCGATGCTGAAGGACACGGAGAGGGTGGGGGAGGCCAGGGACAGGCTCTCCGAGCTCGAGCTGAACATAGGGAAGAGGAGAGCGGAGGCGGTCAGGGCGCAAGAGGAGAGGAGGAGGCTCAAGCAGGAGCTGATGGTGAAGATGACGGGCTGGCTCGACGAGGGCTTCCATGTCGAGCCGCTGGAGGAGAGCCTCGGGAAGAGCGTTGAGGAAATCGGGGCGGCCTTCAGAAAGTTCGAGGAGGCCGTAAGCACCGCTCGAACACTGAGGAAGGAGTTGGAGGCGCTGGACCGCCCCGGCTTCAGAGAGCAGGTGAACAGAATTCGGGAGATGCTGCGAGACATCTCCGAGCTGCCGGAGGCCCAAAGGGAGATCGCAGAGCTGCGCGAGAAAATAGCGCGCAGGGAGAGAAGAGAGAGGGAGCTAAGGGATGCCGAGGAGCTCCAGAGAATCGCGATGGTCGAGCAGATTGAGGCCTGGAGGCAGGCCGGGCACAATGTCGAGCACCTAGAGGCTCTCGCGGGCGCGAGGATAGAGGAGCTCCGGAAGGCCGTCATGGCGTTCAGGGTGAAGCTCGAGAGGGGACGCGACATTGAGAGAATTCTGGACCATTTTGACAGCCCAGAGTTCCGGGAAGAAGTTGATAATGTGAGGCGTCTCGCCAGAAACCCCGAAACGCTCGACCAAGCCGAGAAAGCCGTCGCCGCGCTGAGGGAAAGAATAAGGGAGCGCCACCAGGCCGAACTCCGGAGGAGGGAGGAGGCGAGGAAGGAGAGGGAGTTCCTCGCCGACAAAGTCGCCGCGTGGATATCGGAGGGCTACCATGGCCAGCGCATGGAAGAGCTCTTGGACCTCCCCTTCGACCGGCTCGCTGAAGAGTGTAAGAAGGTAGAGGCGTGCATAGAGAGGCTGAAGAACGTCGAGCGGATGGCGGCGAAAATGGGAATCGACCCGACCTCCGTTCCAATCCTCAGCCGGCTGAGGGACCTCGACGCCCTTCCGGCCCTTGAGGAGTGGCTGAGGAGGGAGGAGAGCCGACGAGGGGCGAGAAAGGAGGTGGGCACGGAAGACCGAGAGGACATGGAATGCGGGAGACACCTGATTGATGAGGCCCTAGTGGAAGGTCCTCAGGTAACGAGGCGAGAGGCGAGCCTCGACCCTGAGAAAATCGTTGAGCTTCGCGAGAGACTGGAGCAATGGAAGAGAGAGGGGCACGACGTCAGCATCCTCGAGGACTACCTGAACTCGGGGACCATCACCGCGGAGGGCGTTTTCCAGAGGCTCAAGGCGCTCAACATCCAGATGAAGCGGAGGCGCGAGGCCGAGCCTGACAGCGGGGAGGCTCCAGAGACGGGTCCCGGGGGGGAGACAACTGAGGGAGCGGAGAGGGCGGAGGGCAGGGAGGGGAGAGGCGCGGAGGAGAAAGGGGGTGGGGAGGGTGCGAGGAGGCCTACCGATTCTGCTCCCAATGGCCCACGGAGGCTCAAGAAGGTGAAGAAGGTGGTGAAATGATGGCGGAGGGCAGAGTTCCGACGGGAGTAGAGGGCCTCGACGCCCTTCTCAATGGGGGATTTCCCGTTGAGACCGTCAATTTGGTTAGCGGACCGCCCGGAAGCGGAAGGAGCCTGTTTTGCATTCACTTCATATACGAGGGGGTTGAAAAGTACGGCGAGCCCGGCCTCTACATTACCTTGGAGGAGAGCCACGAAAGTCTTGTAAGGGCAATGAAGTCGCTCGGCCTCAAGCCCGAGCTCTATGAGACCGATGGCGACTTGATCATTGCAGACCTCGGGTGGTTCACAAAGGAGCTTGGAAAGGTCCGGGAAGCGCCTGCGAGTCTGGCCGGGATGGACCTCCTCAGAGAGAAGGGAAGGGCCAACCGGATGGACATGGAATGGCTCAGCTCCGAGAGCGACGCCCAGGAGGAGCTGGACAGGGGCTTCGTCGGCTTCCGGACACTGAGGGAGGTGGTGGGGCACATGGTCGAAAAGAGGGGCATCCGGAGGCTGGCTGTTGATTCCGTGGCGGCCATAGGGCTGATGTATGAGTCGGCAGAGGTGTTCAGAAAAGAGCTTTTCACATTCGGCCGCTTCCTGCGGGAGAAGAAGCTGACATCTCTTCTTGTGACGGAGACCGTGGGCGCCTCGAACGCCGTAATGTTCGGCGTGGAGCATTTCCTGACCGACTCGCACATCTCGCTCAACTTCAGAAATATAAAAGGCGAGTTCCTGAGGACGGTCTCCGTCCAGAAGATGCGGTTCGGCCGCCACGACACCGGCATCCACCCATTCATCATCACCTCCCGCGGAATTGAGATAAACACGCGGGAGTATGTAGTGTTGTGAAATGTTCCGAGCTACCCGAAGCAACCTCCCCCGGCCAGAAAGGGAGGAGCGCGATGTTAGTGGCGCGATGCGCGGCCATGGGGTAAAGGGGACTCAGGATGTGGCCTCGGGCTATCGATAAAAATTGTTTTTTCAAGGTAAATGACAAAGTTTTTTATACTTCTATTAGGATATACGGATAGCCTGAACGGATTGTTAAAAGTGGAGGTGCAATGGATGGCGAAGAGCCCCCGGAAACTCGCTTGGAAGAAGGCCAAGCGCGCAACGATTGGCATCGGAACCATGATCGTGTTCATCGCATTAGTGCTTGTGGCTGCGATCGCCTCGGCAGTAATACTCAAGACCGCCTACTCCCTCAAGGACGCGGCCGAGAGGAGCGGGCATGCGGCGGTCAGCGAAGTCAGCGGCGGACTCAAAATTCAGGATATCACGGGTGACAGGGATTATGGCGGAGCCGGGCCTCCCTATGGGGACATAGAGATGATCAAGCTCTGGGTGACGGTATGGGAAGGGAACCCAGGCGTTGACATCTCAAAGATGAAGGTCCACTGGATAGGTCCCACGGTCGAGATAATGCTCCCGATGGACAGAACGAACAACCCGCCCGTCCCAACCACCACGGCATTCGGCGCGGATGATGAGAACAGCGACACCGGCGACGGGTGGGACCCAACCGCCACCCCGCCTCAGTACTTCCTCCTCAACGATAACATGATCTACATTGCGATCGACCTCAGGCCAGGGCCCAACGGCATTGGTGACGAGCTAGGACCCGGGGAGACGGCGGTCCTCTACTTCGAACTCTCTGCAGGACTCACCGTGAAAGAGGAGTTCACAGCGCCCCTGTCCTTCGGCTCACAAAGGTTCATCGACTTGACAATGCAGTGAGCACAACATCCTGCGGCACGGACTAGGGTGGAAGCGCTATGGCCATACCCGTCGGAACTGGCCCCGGGGGTCCTCCGGCTCCCCCTCCAGCCCGGCCGATAGCTGCGCCGCCGGGAGCGGATGAGTTTCAGGAGGTCTCCGCCGCTGCCCAGCCGCCCGGACCCCCGCAGGCCATGGCCCCCATGCCTCCTCCCCAGGCCGTCCCCAGGCCAGGAGAGTCCTATCAGGTCGTCACCCCGACCCCCGAACTCGCGAGCCAGAGCACGATGGAGAGGCTCGATGGTGTCGAGAGGACTCTCGAGGAGGCCATCCGGCGCATCGACACAATTGACAAGTTCACTGAGGCTGTTCGAAACGACATCAACCAGGTCAAGGAGAGCATTTCGCACATTGAGGCGAACATGAGAGAGTTGACCTCCCTCTACGACCTGATATCCAGCCAGGTCAACCCGTTCATCGAGATGGAGGCGGCGGCCAAAGCCGCTCCTGCGGTCGAAGAGGCTGCCAAGGAAGAGGTGCCCGAGTTCGACGCCCTCTTTGAGCCCACGCCGGAGCTCGCTGCGGGCGAGGAGTTCCTTCCGGTGGAGCAGGCCCCCCTCGCACCACCGCCACTGGCCCCCACGCCCGAGGGCCTAGCGGCTCCTCCGGCGATGGAAACGCCGGTTCCCGGTGCCGCACCCGGAGCGCCCGCTGCCCCGCGACCCGAAAGGCCCCTCAGGGTGGCCCGGCTCACTCAGATCGGCAGCGACTCGATGTGCCTCATTGCTTTAATGAGGTGGATTGAGTTCCTGCTCTCTAAGGTGAAGAGGGAGCAGATACCATCGCTGCTAAGCTTCTACGTAAGAATTGGCTGGATAAGCGATGGAATTAAACAGCACGTGATGGATGTCATCCGGGGAATTCGGTTCGGGCCAGGAGCCCCCGTGGGAGGGGCCACTGGGAGGACCTACGCCCCGTACGAGGCCCCCAAAGATAGAGAGGGGGACGTCGTCATGGCTTACTCCAAGGAAGCCGTCACCGAGGTCGGGGCGGGCCCCGAGGCGAAGAAGCCCGCGGTGCCACTTGGGGACGACTGGAAGATGACTCCGGAGGACCACCTCAAGACCCTGATTTTCATCGAAAGAATTCGGGGCACCGAAGTCGACAAGAGCAAGCTTGAAGAGCTTGAGAGGGACGTTCTCAACCTGAGGAAGGGCCTGGACGGCTTCTTCGGGCTCTAGCGCTGCGGGGTGTGGTGAGCTTTGGGGCTCAGCGTCTCCGTTAGCTTCGCCATACTCACCGTGGGGTTCTTCATAGGCGCGGCCGCTATGGTCGACGCCGCGCTCTACTCTCTCGACAGGCTTATGCAGGGGGCCGAGGAGATCGCGGAGGAGAGGATGGAGTGGGCCCGGACGAGATTCGTTCTGAACAACGCTACCCTCAACGGCTCCACAGTTGTTCTGAATCTGACCAACACTGGTAGCACTGTGCTCGAGGTCGCGGGCATCTCGGTACTCGTCAACGGGACCTATGTGAATAGGAGCCTGACCAGCGCGACGGTCGGGGGTAGGGAGACGACCATTTGGACGAGCGCGGAGCTTCTGCGGCTCGAGCTGAACATCACCGCGAGTGCGAGTGAGCGCGTCGTCGTCATAACCGGGAACGGCGTGACCCAGTATGGGGTGATTCTATGACCCAGCTGGAGGGCTACTAGTGCCCGGCACCTCTGCCTCCCACATCATATTTTTCATCGCCGCGGTGATTGTGGCGAGCTCAGTGGCGAGCATCTTCGCCACCACAGCGATTCGCATGTCCGGGGACATAAAAGAGCAGGCGGACGTCCGCGTCAACGAGCTGAACACTAGGGTCGTGATTATCAACGACCCTGCGGCCATGCCCTACAACTCCTCCACCGGCACCCTTGTTCTGTATGTGAAGAACGTTGGGAAGACCGTTCTGGCCGAGAACAGCACCAAAGTCTTCATCGACGGAAACTACACCCGCTCCGAGAATCTCACCTTCAGCCTCCTCGACGGGGCCGCGAGCTGGTCCCGCGAGACCGTGCTCGAGATCGTCATTCACAACATAACCCTCTCACCCGGGGACCACAGGGCTAAGGTGGTCGTCTCCTACGGAAAGAGCGCAACGCTCCAGTTCAGGATATGATTAGTCCTAGGTGGGGCGGCAGCTCCGTGGATGGCCCGCGGGACCGAAGTGATTCTGCCTCGTTTGAATGTTGGTCGGATTTGGTCCAGTCACGGCGCTCCTATATGTTGCGATTGCATTTAGAAGCCTAAGGGGCTCTAGTAGGGCTCGACGGCAGCGTCCCTCTGACGAAGAATAGCTCGCTGTGCCCGTTCTCGGGACCGATGTATTGCTGGTACGCGACGTTGAGGTAGCCGTCATGTCCGACCACAATCTCGAAGAAGTCGTGGAGGGCGTGCAGGTTGGAGCCCACGTAGACTGGCCCCTCCTCGCCTCTCGTGAAGTTGAAGCGCAGGGTGCGCGGGTGGCCAAAGGGCGAGGGGAGGTCGTCTTTCCAAGTAGGATTCTCGTCGACGGCTATCCTCCCATCGGGCCCTGGTCTCAGCATTCCTCCGCAGACATGCCACTCGCTCTGGTCTGAGACCGGGAGGGTTGTTGTTGCGTAGAGCGCCACCCCCACAGAGCCGTCTGGGCCTACATTGATTGTTGGGTAGTCGATGAAGGCCCTGAAAGGTGTGATGTCGGAGTAGTTCCAGCTCCGCCCGTAGTCGTAGCTCCAGGCGGCGAAGATGCGTGTCCCATTCTCCTCTCCATTGCTGCCGTCGTTCCAGAGCGCCCAGACGGTCCCGTTGGAGCCCGCGCTGATGACTGGATATTCCCTCCCCGGACCATCCCGGTGGGCGATCGTGATCGGGTTTCCAAAGTCCCAGGTCGCGCCCATGTCGTCACTGACATACACTACGATATCGGCCTCGGCACCTACTTCAGTTTCCGATATTATATAGACATGACTCCCGTACCTCTCGGCATCGATGAGGCCCCAGCCGTTGCCCGGCACTGGCTCGCCGGCGGTGAATGTTCGGGCGCCGTTGGTCGAGCGGTAGTACCAGTAGCGCCCTCCCCTGACCTCGACTCCGTTGTTGCCTAGATAGTGAACGATGCCGTCCCCCTGAGCTGCTATCCAGGGCCGGTCGTCCAGCCCGGCCGTCTTCTGGACCCTGACCGAGTACCTGTACTGGCGCTGGTCCGACCAGACATGTATGTGGTTGTCGATGAGATGTGTATCCACGAAATACACGTTGTCCCTAGCGTCAATCGCTATGTCGCCCTCCTCGCCTAGATAGGTCTTCCATAGGTTGCCGCGCGGGAACGGCTCTGATGGCGAGCGCCAGCGCTTTCCATCTGGCGTGCCGACGAAAAACCACGATGCGAGATAGTCCTAGGAGCTCTTGTCGTCGAGGTTCTTGTGGGCGGTATAGTACATGTAGCCCTTTGAGTCCATCGCTATGCCCGGCTCGTAGCCCTGCTTGTTGAATGCATATATCGGCTCCCACACTATTCCCGGCGGCAAAGTCTCCTCCCCAGTCCCTCGTGGCCCCGAGCTCGGGCCGGGCTTTGGGTAAAGGGCGTAGCCGAGGCATCCGGCGAGGAGCACGGCCACGACTAGTGCCGAAAAAATCCTTTTTTCTCGGACGGAGGCATTCTACCTACCGGCCAGCCCCTTTTAGGTTTCAACATATATATTATTATTGGTCTTTTAGTACTTCCTTTGCTCCTCGCTGGCCCCTAAGCGCGAGCAATCGGCGGCGGCTCTTGGGTGTGGAATTCCGGCCCTCCAACTGACCAAAAACACTATTATCCTCAGGAGCTACTCACCCCCGTGCGCTCAGCTCCCGCTCGTGGGAATCTGACAGTTGAAGAGTGGATACTCGTCCATCTCCTCCGGTTCTCTAGACCTCCTAATGAGTTCGAGGCCCCGTGGGGAACGACGCAGTATGGCATAGCTGAGGCTATCGGTACGGGACAGGACCACGTCTCCCGAGCCGTACGCAGACTGGTTCAGAAGGGGCTCGCCTCAGAGACGAAGCGGCGCGTCGATGGTGTCCAAGAGAGAAGGAAAGTCTACTTCCTCACACCAGCCGGAGAGGCTGTAGCCATTGCACTCAAAGAGAGGGCGGAAGGAATTCCCGTGAAGGTGACTGAGAGTGGCGTCGAGAGGTTGATTCCCCTACGCGAGCTAGCGAGACTGCTGGGGCACCGGCACTCGCTCGTAGAAATCGCCCGCGCGATTCGTCCGGACGGGACTCTGGACCATGAGAGGCTTGAAGCCCAGGGGCGTGCCCCGGAGACAGAGACGATGGTCTCTCCCGTTCCCAGCCCGTTCGTCGGAAGGAAGGGGGAGCTGGAGACCCTCAAGCGTCTTCTCGAAGAGAAGAAAATGGTGATTCTCCACGGCGTCGCCGGGATAGGGAAAACCGCGCTGGCGGCGAAGCTCGTCGAGGAGCTTCGCACCTCCCGCCCGGTCTTCTGGTATCGATTCCACGAGTGGGACACTCTCCGGAGTCTCCTCACCCCTTTCTCAGAATTCCTAATGCGAGAGGGCAGGCGGAAGCTCAGGGCTTACCTCGCCTCTAAACCAGAAATCGACCTGGACGAGGTCTGCTGTCTCGTGAGAGACAGCGCCCGGGGCCTGAAGGCTCTGCTGGTCTTCGATGACGTCCACAAGGCCTCGGACGCTTTTCTTCCTTGCTTCTCTCTGCTAACGGAGCTGCTTGAAATCAGCGAGGGCATCAGAGTCCTTCTCGTTACGCGCCAGCTCCGGAGGTTCTACGGCCGGAGCGATGTCGTGGTGAAGAGGACCGTTGCCGAGCTGGAGCTGGACGGGCTGGACGAGAGCTCCAGCTACGAGCTGCTTGCGGCGAGAAGGGTGAATCCCGTTTACCACAAGAGGGCCTTTCTCACAACGGGAGGACATCCGCTAGCGCTGCAACTCTACACTCCCGGGTCGGTGGAAGGTGAGGAGAGGACTAACATTAATAAGTACATAGAGGAGGAAATCTCGGCCCGCCTTAACCAGCATGAACTCGCGCTCCTCCGAATGGCGTCGGTTCACAGATACCCAGCTCCCGCGGAGGCCCTTCTCTATCTCCCAGAACTCACCTTCGAGACCCTTTCCGGTCTGGTCTCGCGGTCCCTCCTTCACGAGTCACCGGACGGAAGATACGACATCCACGATTTCGTCCGCGACTTCTTCTACTCCCGGACCAACCCTTACGAAAGAAGGAATCTTCACCAACAAGCAGCGAAATACTACGCGGGTGTCAGGACACGCGCAGCACGCTTGGAGCTCATTCACCACACACTCCGCGCCGGCGATACTAAAGGCGCAATTGCGCTCTTGACTAGGCACGGAGAGGAGCTGCTCGCGGCGGGATTCGCGGGAGAGCTCAGGCGCTTCTTCGAAGAGCTAGATGGCGCACTTCAGAAGCGCGAGGGTAAGAAGCTCCTCTTTCTCAGGGCCAGGGTGAGCGATATCCTCGGCGACTGGGACGGGGCGCTCGAGCTCTACTCCAGCGCTCTCAGGAGCGCTCCACCGGTGCGGAGGGCAGAGGCGCACTACCACATCGGCTGGATACAGCAGAAAAGGAATCGCTGGCGGGAGGCGGAGACGAGTTTCAGGAGGTGTCTAGCGCTCTCCAAGCGCGCCAGGTACAGGAGGGGGGTGGCTAGGGCCTATCACGGCCTGGGGCGTGTTCTCTGGAGGGAGGGGAGCCTTCACCTGGCGGCTGAGTTCTGCAGGAAGAGCATCGCCGCCGCCCGCGCTGCCGGTGACAGGGTGCTGGAGGCCTCGGCGGGAATAGAGATGGGACGGGTTCTGGCTTCTCTCGGCCGGTTTGAGGAGGCAGAGAAGCAATTTCGGAGCAGCATCGAGCTCGCCATGGCCACGGGAGAGCTCTCGGAGGCTGTGAGGGCGAAGAATTGCCTTGCCTGGGAGATTCTCAGGCGACAGGGCAGGCTGGAAGAGGCGCTGGAGTTTCTGCGGACTGCGGAGGAGGAGGCGCTTTCGCAGGGCAACTATAGAGAGCTCGGTCCGATATACCACAGTCTGGGAGAGGTCTATGTGAAAAAGGGGGAGACGGACAGGGCCGAGGAGCTCTTTAAGAAATCCCTCGAAATATTCGAGAGGCTGGGCGATGAGCACGGCATCGCCTATAATCACCTCGGCTTCGGCATGGTCCACAGAGCGAGGCGAAACTGGGAAAAGGCGGAGGAATGGCTGGGCAGGGCCGCCGCCGCGTTCGAGAGACTCGGAACTCCGGGGGACCTGATGGCCGCGCTACACGAGCTCTCCGATATGTGGAAGGAGAAGGGCGATGCGAGGCGGGCCGCGGCCTTCGCAAGAAGGGTCCGGGCTCTCGAGAAACGGTTGATGAAGGGCAGGAAATAGTCCGACGGATAACGCGCGCAAAATCATTTATAGTCGCACAAGGGCATTCACGCGGTCGTGGAGTGATGCACGCGAGGAAGATCGTAGGGAGGGACGACGAGCTGGCCTTCTTAAAGAAGCTTCTCGATGAGGCCATTCAGGGCAAGGGGCGCATCATTTTCCTCTCTGGCGAGGCGGGGATAGGCAAGACCCGGCTCGTTGAGGAGCTCGCCTCCTATGCCCGCGAGATGGGCGTGCTCTACATGCACGGCAGGTGCCTCTACAGGGAGGGCGCAGACCCCTATCTGCCGTTCCTCGACGCGCTCAGGGAGCTTTCAAGCAAGAGGAAAGAAACCGACTGGAGGGGGACTGACCTCCCGCTGACCATAGCTACCGGTATCGAGCTGGGGGTGAAGGAGACGGCCCCGATGGGGCTTTCGGTGATGGAGGGGGGTCCCGAGGACTGGATAGAGGAGAGGGATAGGAGGAGCGTCGATATTGCGGAGCAGCTCCGCAGGATAGACCTCGGGAGGGAGAGGGACAGGATGTTCGAGGCGATATCATCGATTATCATGGGGATCGCACGGACCAGGCCCCTCCTTTTCTTCATAGATGAGCTCCACTGGGCCGACATGGCCACCCTCCAGCTGCTCACGCATGTTGTGAGGAGCATACGCTCCTCTAGGGTCCTGATCGTCGCAGCCTACAGACCGGAGGAGCTGGCGGTCATTGATGGGAAGCCGCACCCCCTGACCCAGGCCATCGCTAGGATAGCCCGCGAGGGCGTCTCGGCCAACCTCGCCCTGCGCCGGCTGGGGCTGAGGGAGACCAGGCATTTACTTTCCATACTCCTCGGCCGGCCCGACCTCCCCGAGGGCTTTGTGGAGGCTATTTTCCGGAGAACCGGGGGGAACCCCTACTTTGTGGAGGAGGTGGTGAAGAGCCTAGTAGAGCAGCGGGTCATAAACCCCGGCGACGCCACATGGCCAGAAAGGCTCGACCTCTCCTCCGTCTCCATCCCCTCGACTGTAAGGGCCGTCATCGCCCAGCGCGTCTCGGGTCTGGAGAGCTCGGCCGCCCGCGCTCTAGAAAGCGCATCTGTACTCGGCGACGATTTCACGTTCGAGGAGCTCCGCGCCCTCTCCGATATGGATGAAGGTGAGCTCAAGGAGGCCCTAGGAAGGCTTAAAGAAGCGCACCTGGTCTCTGAGGGAGCCAGTTCCGGAGAGGGAATTTACCGGTTCACTCACACGCTTTTACGAGAGGTTGTCTACGAGAACCTAAGCCGCACAAGAAGGCGAACCCTGCACAGGAAGGCCGCCGCGGCCATCGAAAAGCTCTATGCGGACAGAATCGACGAGCACATCTATGCCATGGCCTACCACTACGCCGGAGCCGGTGACCTACCCCGTGGGGCAAGATACTTCGCGGAAGCGGGTCACAAGGCGCTTCAGAGCTACGCTCTCGACGAGGCTGCCCGATACTACAGCTCCGCCCTGGAGGCGCTCGAGAAGCTCGAGCCCACTCCTGAGAACATCAGGCTTGAAGAGGAGGTTCTGGTCTCTCTCGGGAATGTGCACTACATCATCGGGGAGTGGAACAGAGCCCTTGAGGAGTTCGCCGAAGTTATCAAGCTCGGGGAGGAAAGCGGGAGCGACAGCTGCCGCGCTCTGAGCCATCTCAGGATGGGCGAGATACAGGAGAAGCGGAGCGACTGGGCCCAGGCGGCCGAGAACCTGCAGAAGAGCCTCGAGATCTACACCGCCCTCGGCGACCCCACTGGGCTGGCCAGCACCCACCTTGCGCTCGGCACAATGCACTGGAGGCAGGGCGAATATCAGAAGGCGCTCGAGGAAGGGGAGCGCTGCCTCTCGATTCTGGGCGATGGCGGAGAGAAGTACCTCAGGGCGATGGCGATGAGCCTTCTTGGGAACATCTACACGAACATGGGCGAGGCTCTCAAGGCGAGGGAGTGCTATGAAAAGGGCCTCGCGCTCGCGCTTGAGATCGGAGACCCTCTCGAGATGGCGCGGGCCTACAACGACTTGGGACTGACCGAAATGAGGGCCGGCCACTACGACGCCGCTCTCGAGCTCTTCCAGAAGAGCGTGGAGGCTGCGAAGAAGAGCGGCAACATCAGACAGGTCGGCTACACCCTTGCCAGTCTGGGGGAGTGCTTCGCACGCGCCGGGGACTTGGAGACCGCTATGGACCACCTCGACAGCTCGATTGCGATTTTTGAGAAGCTCGACGAGAAGGTAATGATAGCCTCGATAATGATGAGACGGGGCTTGATATTCCGCAACGCGGAGGAGTGGGAAATGGCACGCAAGTGCTTCTTGGAGAGCACCAGGGTCATCGAAGAGCTGAACCTGCCCTTTACCCTCGGCGAGCACCTATTAGAATTCGGCATCACCTGCGCCATGCAGGGGGACAAGCGGGAGGCCCGGAGGCTGATCACCAGAGCACTCCACACATTTGAGGCCATTGGTGCAAAGAAGAACATAGAGAAGGCCCAGGCCGAGCTGAGGAGGCTCCAAGAGAGCGAGAGGGAGGAGTGAGGCGGCCGCGGCAGTGGCGATGTTGGAGGAAAAGGAGTACAGTAGAAGGCCGCTGCTGATGAACCGTGGTGGGGAATGGCCGGAAGGGGGGTATGGGAAGCCTGGTGTTGGGCTGAGGTAATGGATAGGAAGTCGCGGAGGTTCAGGGTCAGGAAATCGGGTGCGATTGATGAAGAAGGACCTCAGGCCAGTCTCAGGCTACGAGTTCCGCTCCCTTCTCTATTATAATCCTGGTCGGCGTGGGGAGCTTGACCGCTCCAGACCTGAGGGCCTCCTTCGCAGAGAGGAAGTGCTCTCTGTTGACCCTCACTGTGATGAGCTTCTGCCCCTCCTCGACCCGCGCGACAGTGCCGACGGCCTTCCCGAAAGATGCCCTCATACCCTGTGAAACGCGGTCTGCCCCCGCCCCAGTCGCCTGTTTGTTCTCTCGGATGACGACATGGGGGTAGACTCTTATTTTCAGGTGATAGCCCTCGTTGCCCGCGCTCTTCTGCAGGACTTTGTTGACCGCAACTCGCGCGGCCTCGAGAGCGATGTGCCTTATTTGGCACCTCTCCTTCGCGACAAGGCTCAGGGTGAGCTCAAAGTCCCGCGCCGGCGCGCCGAGGTCGAATTGGGTGATCCGCGGCGCGGGAACGCCGCCCATGTACCTCTTCTGGCAGTAAGCCTGGCTCTTGATCTCCCTGTACATCCTACCCGGCTTGCGGACCATACCAAGTCCCTCTGGCGGGCACGCTCTAACATGGTCACCGCATATATACATTGCGATTGGTGCCGAGCGATGGGATACCAGAGGCGCACACCCTCTGCGACCTCCACTCACTCACCACTACATGACCAATTATTAATATCCCGAGAAGCGTACTTCTGCACGAATGAGGGATGTGAGCCGGACGCGGGCGCGAGTGGCCTTGCTGACCGCCGCCCTCTATCTGGGTGTATTATTGACCCAGCCGCTCGCATCCGCCAACCTACCGCCCTCCATATCATCGGTTCCACACTCCGAGGCATTCGCCACATTCGAGTATATCTATCAGGTCCACGCCTCCGACCCAGACGGCGATTTCCTCAGCTACTCGCTTGCCGACTTCCCAGAGGGCATGGTCATTGACTTCCTGACCGGCACTGTGCGGTGGAGACCCTCCCTGAACCAGACCGGAGAACACACAGTGCGGCTCCTGGTCTCGGACGGCACCTACTCAGTCGTTCAGGAATTCATACTCCATGTAGTCCTCGCCGCCAACCACCCCCTCCCCGAGCTCCGCATATCCGCGCCCCGTGAGGGCCAAATCCTCAACCGAACCTTTTATGTTAGAGGCGTGGCGTGGAGCGCACCGGACGCGCCGCCGGTCGCCACAGTCGAGGTTTCCATTGACTCTGGCCCCTGGTTCCCTGCCTCGCTACAGGGCGAGGCTTGGGCTTTCCCGCTCGACACCTCGAAGTACAGGAACGGAAGGCACGTCTTGGCAGCGCGCGCCTTCGACGGCTCCGCCTACTCCCTCGAGCTCAGGGTCAACCTGACTTTTAACAACCCAAGGTATGTTCTGATGGACTACGATGTCGAAACGGAGCGCGGCCCGGCACCGCTCGCGGTTGTTTTAGCTGCAGTGCTTGTGACGGGGCTCGTCGTTATAATCATCGACTGGCGCAGACAGCGGGTGGTGGGAGGAGGGGATGCCTGAGCTACCGGAGAGAGTAAGTCTGCCGGATTCCGCGACCGCTCGCCCCAAGGGTGAATATTCAGCGCACGATGTCGAGGCCGCTCTGCCCAGCTCCGGCATACTGGATGGCTGTGCGGTCGGTCCGGCCTACAATCTGCTTCGATGTGACGCCCGTGACCACGAGCATCACCTTTACCGTGCCCTTCATCTCAGGCTCAACCGCCGCGCCCCATATCAGCCGGGTGTTGGGGTTGACCTTGGACTGGATTATCTCCGCGACCCTCTCGGCCTCGGCCAGGGTCATGTCCGGACCGCCGGTGATCTTCACGAGGGCTCCGGTGGCGTTGCGGATGTCGTACTCCAGAAGAGGGCAGTTGAGCACGGCGTTCACGGCCTCGTCTACCCTCTCCCCCCCGGGGGCGTCCGACTCCCCTAGCCCCATCACCGAGACCCCGCCACCGTCAATGATGGTCTTAAGGTCGTTGTAGTCCAGATTGACTAGGCCCGGCTTCGTCACTAACTCGATTATGGACTTCATCGAGTCCATCAGCAGCTCGTCGAGGACGAGGAAGGCCTGGTTGATGGGCAGCTTCGGCGCCATTTCAAGTAGTTTGTCGTTGGATATCACGACGACGGTGTCCGCGACGGCGCTCAGCCTAGCAAGACCCGCGTCCGCCTCCTCCATCCTCCTGCGCCCCTCGCCCTTGAACGGCTTCGTGACGAAAGCGATAACCATTGCACCGGCCTGCTTGGCGAGCTGGGCTACGATTGGAGCGGAGCCGGTGCCGGTTCCGCCACCTAGCCCGGCGGCGATGAATACGATGTGTGCCCCGGCCACTGCCTTCTTCAGCTCCTCCTCGGCCTCCCTTGCGGACTGCTCGCCCATTGCTGGCTCGCCCCCCGCGCCGAGCCCCTTTGTTACCTTCCTTCCAAGAAGAATCTTCTTGTGCGCGTGGGTGTTGAGAAGATGCCTAGCGTCAGTATTGCAGGCGATGAGTTCCGCGCCGACGACGCCCTCGTTCATCAGCCTTGTTATCGTGTTTGAGCCACCGCCACCGCACCCGAACACCTTGATGGAGAGCTTGAGCCCCTCAATCAGCTCCATCAGCTCCTTGTCGTCCGGCGTCTCGGGCGTCGGGGCCTGAGCCTGTTCCGGTAGGCCAGTGCGCGTGAGAGCACTGTCGATTAGAGACTTCATACCTACACCACCTCTACACCGGAAAACGACATGTAATTAGAGAAATATAAGGCTTTACTTTGGGGACTTTACGTTCTATTGACTCCCCTCGCTCCCGCACTCTCATGTTTATTAACCCGCAGACCCATCACAATTTTGTGACGGGGATGAAGCCACGGAGAGGGTCCGGTGTCAGAATAAGGGCCGGCGATAGAGCGACCAAAGCGACGGCCCAGGGGCTCAGGTTGCTCGACAGGGAACTGGAGAGGCTCTCAGCCGAGGAGATTGGGAGGAGCGCCGAGGACATCACGCCCGCGCAACGTGAGAGGGTTATGAGGGGGGTGCTGGAAATATTCTTCAACATCTGGATTCGCTTCGCTGTAGACCTTGGCCGAGAGCTCAGGATGAGTCCCTGGCAGTGGGATTTCGTAATCTACGAGGGCCGAAAGCGCTACAGGTTTAGGGATGGTTTCAATTTCTCCGCACTGAGGGAGGCCTCGCTGGAGGAGAGCGTTTTTCCCTACAGGCACACGCTCAAGGCAGAGCTGCGCAGGCTGCGCGGCAGGACCTATGTTCAGGTGGCGTTTGTCCTCGAGGAGGGTAGAGATTACCTGAGATCCGGTCTGGCCGGCGCAAAAGGCGTATATACGATATATGTAGAAGAGGCGAGGAGGTTCAGCGCTCATGAGCTCAAAAGGACCCTGATGGCCCCCCTACGCGCATGGATGCGCTCAGAGGTCCTAGCCGACCCCTCCATCCTCTGGGACTTCTGTCACAGAGAATTGAGAAGGGGGGGCGAGGGATGACCCGTTTCGAGATGAAGGCTAGGGATGGTCTTGCCAGGATCGGTCGCCTCGAAACCCCACATGGGGTGGTTGAGACACCCGCGCTGCTTCCAGTGATTCACCCGGGCCAGACAATGATTCCCGCAACAGAGCTCAAGCGCAAATTCGGCGTTCCAATCGTCATCACCAACTCTTACATCATCCATTCTAGCCCCGAGCTGCGGGAGAGAGCGCGGCGCGAGGGTGTGCACGACCTTCTCGGCTTCGACGGCCCAGTGATGACCGATTCGGGCACATTTCAGGAGTATGTCTACGGCGGCGTGGGTGTCGACCAAAAGGAGATTCTCGACTTCCAGCTCGAAATTGGCTCAGACCTCTGCACCATGCTCGACCTCTTCTCGGGGCCCGACGCTCCTGAGAACAGGGTGGCGGAGGAGCTAACGGAGAACCTACGGAGGGCTCGCGAGGCCTCAGAGCGCTTTCGAGAGGTGAAGACAGGCCAGGGCCTTGTCCTCACGGTGCAGGGTGGGGTCTTCCCTCACCTGAGGAAGAAAGCGGCTGAGGCGGTGGCGGGGCTGGAATGCGCGCTGCAGGGCATAGGGGGAGTTGTGCCTCTGATGGAGTCCTACCGTTTTGCTGAGCTCGTGGATTTAATCGTCTCCTCTCGGATGGTTCTCAACCCGTCGAGGCCTATCCACCTCTTCGGTGCAGGCCACCCGATGACATTACCACTAGCAACCCTTCTGGGGTGCGACACATTCGACTCGGCCTCCTATGCCAAATACGCACGCGACGGCAGGTATATGTTGCCTGGCGGGACCAGACATCTCAGAGATCTCTCCCACCTCCCTTGCCCCTGCCCCGTCTGCACCTCTACCACGCCCACGGAGCTGATGGGTATGGAGGAAAAGGAGAGGGAGCGCCTCCTGGCCGAGCACAACCTCCACCTCTGCTTCTCCGAGCTCAGGGCGGTCAGGCAGGCGATTCTCGAGGGAAACTTGTGGGAACTTGTCGAGGAAAGGTGCAGGGCCCATCCCGCCCTCCTGGATGCTCTGAGGAGACTCGGGAAGTATTCCGACTACCTCGAGAGGTACGCTTCGGTTTCAAGGCCAGGGGCGTTTTTTTACAAGGGACCGGAGTCCTCGCTCAGGCCGGAAGTCGTGAGGTGGCGGTGTCGCCTTTTCGAGAGATACAGCCAGCCAGAGTGCGAGGTCACAGTGTGCTTTCCTGAGGGGCCCCGGCCCTACTCCAGGCACTATGCCGAGGCAGTGGCGAGGATATCGGAGCGCTGGGACGCACGTTTCGTAGTGACCTCTTTCTTCGGGCCGGTTCCGCTAGAGCTCGACCACATGTACCCAATTGCCCAGTCCGTAGTTCCCGAAGAACTCGACGCGGAGTCGCTCGCTGGTATCAGAAAAGTAATGGAGCGCTTCTCCCACGGTCTCAAGTCGAAGTTCTCAATCGTCTGGGAAGGGGAGAACACATTGACTAACCTTGAGATGCTTGTGCGACCCCGAACGGGGCCCCCACCCGACCTCGACCTTCTCGCCGTCGTCGCCACAGCGGATATGCAGTTCGGAGCGGGGGCCGCACAGGCTCTCCTGAAGGGAAGGGTCGAGCTCATCAAATCGCCCAGCACGGGCAGGGTGAGACGGGTAATGGTTGACGGAGAGCACGTGATGTCCCTCAGGGCCAGCGACGGCCTCTTCTCTTTGAGGCTCGCGGGTGGCGAGAGGCTCAGGCGCTACTTCCCCCCTCCCCGACTGCGCGTTTCTGTAAATGCAGAAGCTGCTGAGTATGCCGCACAGGGGAGGAGCGTCTTCGCGAGGTTCGTCCTTGATTGCGACCCTGAGCTCAGGCCCGGAGAGGAGGCATTGGTGGTGGACAGGGAGGACAGGCTCGTCGCTGTAGGAAGAACGGTGATGGTGAGGGATGAGATGATGTCATTCAAGAGGGGCGTGGCTGTCAAAGTCAGGCATGGGTTGGCAGCGATGGCGAAGCCGGGTGATGTATGGGGAGAGGAGGATTGACAATCCTTATTAACCCATCGAGCACATATACAAAAATTATGGAAGGGGCTGTGAACGGATGAAGAACCGGATACAGACCAGGCGCTTGGGTTCGTCTCTGACCGCTCTGACTATCCTTGTGCTGGGCCTCATTCCGCTTCTTCCACTTTCCCCCTGTCAGGGGGCCGGAGGGAGGGGCCCGAACGAGAATGGTGATGATTGGGTTGTCGTCACCGACTGGTCCCTGCCAACCTCGCCGTTACGCATCGGTGATCAGAACGTGTCGCTGGCCGTGACGCTCCGCAACCTCCGCGCCTCTGACGGAAACTCGGCAAACGGGGACGAAAGGCTCTACAACCTCACCATCGAGGTGAGGGCAGTGCTGGACGAGAAGGGGAACCGACTCCAAGCTGCCGAATCGCCCGTAACTTGGGACGTAGCCAGGGACGACAATGGGGGCGATGGCTACATGCTCGGGCATATCGGCGAGCCAAGGAACTATCTCACCCTGACTGGTCTTTCTCTGGATGTGAAGGGGCTGGGAGCCAGGGCCGGCAGATACAACGTATCGGTCGCTGTTTCATACGTTTTCCAGACCTCCTGGGATCCCGTGCTCGGACCCGAGTGGTCCACGAGGCAAACCGAGGAAGAGAGCAATATCCGGTTGGAAATCGCTTCCAATGTGCAGGTCGGGGCACCGGAGGTGCTGGACGAGAGCCTGAACCCGATGCCACTTTACGCGAGCGCGAGGTTCCAGCTCATCGGGGTTCCTGTCACACCACTTGCGGGTTCTTTGTCCTCTGTGATCGCAACGCTGGTGGTGCCCCAAACTAGCCCCCTACAGCTCGCACCCTCAGGGACCACCACTCTCACCTCCAGCGCAAACAGTGTCTCGGACTGCACGGTTTTCTTCTTCAGGGTGGACGTCTCAGTCACACCCCCCGGGGTCTACGACGCACAGCGCGCCAACATCACTCTCCGTCTCCAATATATTAAAGATCGTAATTGGGACGGCGGCGTAAACGGGGTTGCGGCCGCGGAGGAGGGAATTCCCCTGACATTCAGGCTCGAATACACTCCCCTCCTCAACGCAACCTCGACCTCGCCTTCAATTATTTACCAAGGGATTGAGTCATTCAACCTGACAGTCCATCTAAGCAACGAGGGGAATACAGACCTGAAGCTGGTGAAGGTAACCTTGGACGCATCCAGCTTTTTTATGGGGGATGGGATGGGGTACGATGGGAGCGGAAAGAGGGTTCCCGGCGTGCCGAGCTGCACCTTGAGCTCCATCCCCGCTGGCTCCACCACCACAGCGCTCTTCCCACTTAGGGTCTTGGGCTCGATACCCCCAGGGACCCACAGGCTAACACTTACCTACTCCGGGTACTACGAGAATGAGGGTGCGCTTGGTGGAGCCTCGACGCTGGTCCCAATGAACGATGCTCTGTTCAAAATTCTGAGGGGCCGCGCCCCATACATTGAGCTCGAAGTGAGGGACCTCCAGACCTCACTCGCCGTGGTCTCTCTCCCACCCATCGTACTCAATCCGAGCGGCGAGTCGGAGGGGATATCGATAAAGCTCTCTGTCCGGAACGAGGAGAGCTTCGCAATTCGGTCGGCGGAGCTGACCCTGCTAGCGGGTCCGGGTACCCCGCTCGTCAACCCCCTCAGCCCGCTATCGAAGACCTTGGAGCCGGTTCACGTATCGCTCCTCGACCCAGGAGAGGAGGTCCCTCTTGTGTTCCTCGCCAGCCTCAACAGGAGCACACCCTCGGGCCTACAGGCGCTGACCCTCAGGCTGAACGGCACGAACGCCGACACGGGTCTCCCCATAGGCACGGAGCTGAAGATTCCTGTGAGGTTCTCGGTCTTTGGCCCCTTGCTCTCCATAGCCTCCGGTGCCGTCCTGCCATCCGCGGTTCCGGGCGCCGGCAGCTCCGTTAAAATTCCGGTCAAATTGATTAACTCAGGCGGCGCTCTCCTCTCCGATATCACATTGAGACTCCGGGCGGGTCCCCCCACCCCCCTCATCAGCCCTCTAGACAGCAACTCGAGCTGGCTCCCCGAGAGACGCATCAGCGCCCTCCAGCCCCTCTCTGAGCTTGAAACCACCATTAATGCTCTTATAGACCCCTCGTCCTCCCCCGGTAGCTACGAGATAGAGGCCTCGCTTAGCGGGAGGTACTTCGCTTCCGGCGAGGCTTTCGAGCTCTCGAGAAGCATCATTATCAGAATTCTCCCCGCACCGCCCAGACTCTCTATTGTCAATATCACCCTTACCCCCTCTGAGGTCCCTCCCGGAAAGCCGTTCACACTGAGCGTCACGGTCCTCAACTCCGGAGGTGAGACGGCGCGGGGAGTATGGGTTGCCCTACCGGCGCTCGCAGTCCCGGGCCTCTTGCCCTTCAAGCAGCCGCCGCTGGCCCCCGAGCCACTAAAAGAGGGCGGGGAGTTCCTGAGCGCGGAGATTCCAGCCCTGCTCGCCGGTGACATTGCACCCGGTGAGAAGGCAACCGTGTCATTCAATATGAGGTCGGTAAAAGCGGCCCCCCAGGGTGCCTCGGTGCGGGAGCCCGTGCTCCTTTGGTGCATGGATGGAGAAGGGTCTGAGATGAGCGAGCTTCTCTCAATCAGCGTCCCGATCGCATCCCCTCCCGCGCCCGCAAAGGAGCAGCCTGACTGGATGCTAATTACAATCGTCGTCCTCGTCCTAGCTGTCGTCGCCGCTGCAGGTGCCGCCGCGCGTGCTCGTAGAAGGGAGGAGCCGGCCGCCGCTGAAGGCAAAGAGGAGAAAGCAGAAAGGCCTGCGCCTCAGGCCCCTCCTTCAGAAGCAGTGACCCAGGCGCCTCCTGGTCCTGCGCAGGCTCCGCCCCCGCCTCCGCCGCCCCCGCCCACCCCTTCCGCGCCAAAAGGCGCGGTGGTTCCTGCCTACCCACTCCCGCCCCCTCCGCCTGGAGTTCCCGCACCCGCAACCACCCAGCCGTACGTTCCCCAGCCACCGGGAGCGGTCCCAGTCCCTGCGTATCCAGCTGGCCGGGGCCCTATAGAGGGATATAGTATACCGGGCGCGGAGGCAGAACCACGCTACACCTCTCCCCCATCGAAGCCAAAGGTCTACACGGGTGCTATGCCTCCGACCCGTCTCTGCCCGGCCTGCGGGAAGGAGGTCAAGCTCAGATTCGTCAAATGCCCCCACTGCGGCGTGGACCTGCCTCCCCTGACTTAGTCCACTCACCCCTCTTTGCGGGTGCGCGGCCCGAGTTCCTCGGATACCGCGGGCCCGGGCTCCCCGCAAATCAATATATAGAAGAAAACCCTTCGAGCGCCCGATGTTCTGTCCTGAGTGCGGGGCGCTGATGCACCCCCGGGAGGGCCGGCTCTGCTGCAGCCGCTGCGGGTGCCAGAGGGAGGTCTCCGACGGCGAGCGTAGGACGGTGAGGGAGGAGTGCCACAGCCGCGAGACGCTTATTATTGAGGGGGACGCTGGCCTCCTTCCCACGACGCACGACACCGAGTGCCCGAAGTGCGGGCAGCGCGAGGCCTACTGGGTGCTCAGGCAGACCCGGGCCGCGGACGAGCCAGAGACGCGCATTTACGAGTGCACGAAGTGCCACCACAGATGGAGGGAGTATTAAACCCGGCGCGTCAGCTCCGCCCCCGGACTCGCGAGTTCTTCATCCTCCTCCACATCACCCATCCCAGCGATACTGCCGCGATGCCCGCCGCGCCGGCCGCAACCGCGAGGTGGCCTCCCGCCACCGACCCACTACCGCTTTCCCTAAGGAAAAGCTCGACCGACCGGGGCCCGGAGACTTCAAACCGCTCCCTGACCTTCAGGCCACCCTTCTCCGCCGTGAAATTGTAGACGCCGGTCATGAAGCGCTCGATGAGGAGCCTGCCCTCCGGGAGCTCGAACCAAGTTGTGTTGCCATCATACACGTCCTCGGCCCTCACCCGCGAGCCCCGGACGGGCTGGCCGCTGGAGTCGAGCACCGACAGCTCTAGGGGGTTGAGCGCGCCGAATGTGCTCCAGGGGCCCGCAATCATGTCCTCCAGGTCGTCGAAGGCGTAGTCGGGGTGCTCCGCCGCGTGCAGCTCCTTGTAGAAAGGCTGGCCACAGGAATGGCCGTAACGAGCCCAGACCTGCATTCGAGAGGCCATTGTCCGGTTCGTCACCTTCCCGTCCTGGGAGCCGTGCGGGTAGCCGCGGGTGGTGTTCTCGCCGTGGCCGCAGAGGCTGTACCTCCCCGGGTTCTCGTAACCGACGGTGGTGTCGTAATGGTCGCCGAGGAGCGCCTTGCCGAACTCGACGGTTATGTTTCCCTTCGAGCTGTTGCAGAGGTCCTGAATTCGAATCCACCTCGGCCAGCACCCGTGGGCCGCGCCCTGTGGGGCGCCCATCTCTGCGGCCACCGTCGGGTCCCATGGATAGTTGCAGGAGGGGAGGAAGCCATTGCTCGTCCTCGCCAGCGCCCATGTCCTTCCACCGAGCTCGAGCACCGCGACCTCGTTGCTCTTCACATCGGCGAGCAGATAGTCAGAGCAGTAGGCGCCGTTGGTGTCCCTGAGCATCTGCTCCCTGAACTCGTCAATGGTCGAGGCGTACTGAATTGCCCTCCGTACCCTGACGAAGGCGGGCGTGCCGCCCCATACATGGGCTCCGTGGCCTAGTGTCGTCTCGGCCGCGACGAGGCCCGCGGAGTTGATGTAATATTCCGTCCCTGACCATATCATCCCGGCGGTCAGCTGCATGAAAATTCTGTTGCCCTGGTTTGGGACGAGATCGCACCAGACCGCGTGCGCTGGCGGTAGGAAATACGGCATCCAGAGACTCTGGGCGAGCACGAAGCCGCCGTCCGCGGTCCAGTCGGGACCTGTGGCGACGAAGCCGGAGCAATGGTGCGGCCACTCCTCATCCCTATGAAAGGGCCACCACCAGAGCGGGTTTCCGGGCGATGTGAGGGTCCACCAGATGTCCCACTGGGCGTTGTAGGCGAGAACATCAATCCAGTCAACAAGAGCCCCGTCGGGGTTCCTGACGCCAGCGGAGGCGGCGCCCTCGGCGATGCCCTGAATCTCCTGCTGGTACTCGGCCGGAACCCTTGTCCAGAAGAGGAGGGCGGTGGCGCGGCACTGGGCCCAGGTGAAGCCGTACCAGTCCATCGAGCAGTGGGCGTAGGCGGCCATGCCCCTCTCGATTTTGTCCGCGAGAAGCCGGCCGTGCTCCAGACCGATCGTCCGCGGGTCGCCCTCGAGGTGTATGAGGGTGAAGCCGGCCTTCTCGGAGACGAAGGAGCCGCCCGGGGCCTGCGGTCTGGAGCTCTTGCTCCCGGCCTCCCGGCACATCGGGGTCTGGGCGAGGAGGGCCAGAGCCACAGCTACAGCAACGAGTGCACGCCTCCCTCCCGACCCGCGAGCTAGCCTCCCGCGCAGGCCCGGAACCCCATCGGGAAACAACCGTTTCTCAATACTTAACCGTATCTCCGCTCGGGCCCCTTTGCGGGGCGCAAACTTCTTAAATTGATTTCAAACCGCACCAATCGCGATATATATCTTTAATATCTCAGGGAGCGGTTACGCATCGAGGAGGTCCAACATGGAGAATAAAAGGATGGGAATGAGACTGGTTGTGCTGGGTCTGACCGCTTCCATGCTTCTAATGGCGCTCCCGATTTGGGCGCCGGGCTCGAAGGCCCTGACGCAGAGCTTCTCGAATGGTACCGACTACTACTTCGGGAACGGCGGCTGGTACGGCAGGGAGGCGCTCAGCCCGATATATGTGAATGTCGGGCTGGCAATAACCCGAATAGATGTCCAGGTCTTGATATGGGCCAACCAGAACGGCAACGACGCCGCAGACATCGACGTCTACATCCGCCACCCGGACGGGACGGAGCAGCAGCTCGTGTGGGACGGGACCTACTACGGCGGAGCCTCGATATCGACCACGTTCTACGATATCTTCCGCTTCAACAGCAAGCTGAGCACCGGGCAGTGGTTCCTGCGGGTCAGGGACGAGGGCAACTACGGGAGCTCCAACACCTACGGCGGCTACATAGACTCCTGGACGCTGACGATTCACTATCAGGAGCCCTCGCTCACCCTCGTCGCTCCAAGCTCCCCCGGCGCCACGGTCTCGGGGATGCTGCAGGTAACGGCTTCTGTCCAGGGCGCCGGAATCGAGGACGTCGAGCTGTTCGTTGACGGGAGCTACGCCGGGGACCTCTCACTCTCCGGCGGGAATTACGTATGCAGCCTCAACACCGCGCTCTATCTGGACGGCCAGCACACCCTTCTCGTCAGAGCGAGGGACTGGGAAGGCCGGACGGACTCAAAGAGCATAGACCTGAAGTTCGACAATTTCAAACCCCGCATCGCCTTCTCCTCGCCCGTGCCCGGCTTCGTCAGGGGCGAGCAGGTCTTCCTAATCAGCGGCTCAAACGGAGAGGCCTCAATGAACGTGAATATCCTGATAACCGGGCCCGGCGTCTTCATTGACGCGCCGATGGTCACCCTGGGTGGAGGCGTGTACGCGTACGAGTGGCCCTCGGGCGCTTTTCAGGACGGCGACTACGAGGTCTCGGCCTACTCAATCGACCTCGCCGGCACGAACGTGTCCACTCCGTCCGTCTCCCTTACGGTGGACAACACGCCCCCCTCCCTCTCGCTGAACTCACCGGTTTCCGGCGTCTATGTCTCGGGCCTCCTCGAGCTCGACCTGAGCGGGACGGGCGACGCCAACCCCTCCCACACCCAGTACGCACTGGACGGGGGCCCCTGGGTCCCGGCCGCTCCCGGCTGGCAGGAGAGCTTCCTCATCGACACCTCCGGAATTCCCGACGGGGCCCACAGAATTCGGGCGCGGGCGGTGGACATGGCGGGCTGGGCGACCGAGGCCCTCGTGGAAGTCATCGTCTGCAACGCCGAGCCCGCGCTGGACATCGTCTCCCCGGCCGGCGGGAGCCTGCTCGAGGGCCAGCTCACGATAAGGGCCCTGGCCGCCTCCTTCGCCCCCATATCCTCCGTGACAATAACCCTCGACGGCGTCTCGAGGCCCGCTGGCCTCAGCGCTCTCTCCGGCTACTATGAGTTGCCTCTGGACACCGCCGGCCTCGCAGACGGGGAGCACATCGTCTCTGCGGAGGCGCGGGACGCCTCTGGAAAGACGGTGGCTTATGAGGGTCTGAGCTTCAAAACAGACAACCACGCGCCCTCGCTAGGTGTTCTGTCTCCCCTCGACGGCCAGAGGGTAAAGGGCACCGTCAACCTGTCCGTGTCGGCCTCCGACCTCTTCCTCTCTGAGGTGAGCTGGTGGGTCGACGGCCGCCCGGCGTCGCCGATGGTTCTGGAGAATGGGAGCTTCAGGGCCGCGCTTAACACCTCAGAGCTCCCCGACGGCCCCCACGCGCTAGATTTCCTCGCTCGGGACGCCATCGGCCACGGGACGGAAAGGACAGTCAGTGTCGTTGTGGACAACTCCCTGCCCTCCGTCGAGCTCTTGAGGCCCCTGGAGGGAGAGTTCCTCTCCGGCGATGCCGTCTTTCGGGTCAGAGCAGGCGACGGGCTCGGGCTGGAGAGCGTGAGCGTCTCCATCTCCGGTCTAGCGCCGCGCAGACTCTCCCTCAGCCCGCAGAGCGGCTACTACGAGCTCTCCCTTGACACCCGCTCCCTGCCCGACGGAAACTACACCGCTCTGGCCGAGGCGAGGGACCTCACCGGTGAGCTCGCTTCTTCGGAGGAGGTCTCATTCCACATCGACAACACGCCACCAGCGCTCATGGTTCGCTACCCGCGCCCCAACCAGAGGATTGTCTATACGGAAGGAGAAAGGCTCCTCGAGCTGGAGGCGGGCGACCTGTTCCTCGCCGGGGTGGAGTACAACCTGGACGGGACCGGCTGGAGGCCCGCGGGCGAACCCTTCACCTGCCCGGGCCTCGGCGAGGGCAGGCACGTTGTGATGATAAGGGCGATGGACATGGCCGGCCACCTGACCACCGTCTCAACAGATTTCGTCTTCGACTCCTCGGAGCCGGAGCTGCTGCTCGCCTCGCCCCTACCTGACGCCAGAGTCGCCGGCGTGCTGAGGGTCTCGGTGCGGGCCCAGGACGCCCTTGGAATCGCGCGGGTGCTGGTCTTCCCGGACAACTCCACAGGGGCGCGGGGCTGCGAGGCGGTCCTCAACCCCCAGAGTTCCCTCTACGAGGCCCTTCTCGACACAAAGTCCTGGGCGGGCGGGGACAGGTACGTCACAATAACCGTGACCGCGAGCGACACCTCCGGCCTCCAGAGCACGCGGAGCGTGAGGGTTTTCGTGGACAACTCCGCCCCCGAAATCTTCAAGCTCTCTCCCCCCGGAACGGTCCAGGGAAAGGTGGAGTTCAAGTTCACCATCTCCGACAGCTCGAAGGTGAAGAGGGTCGAGCTCAAGCTGGAGGGCGGCGAGTGGCGCGAGATGATATACCGGGAAATCACAGGGAGATACTACGCCACCTGGGACACAGGTCTCGGAGACAACGGGGTACACAGGTACGAGGTCAGGGCCGTGGACGAGCTCGGTAACGAGGCTGTGGCGGTCTACACTGTCAGCGTCGAGAACCCCGACTACGCCTGGGTTGTGTGGGCGGTCATCGTGGTCCTGCTGGTTCTGATAGCGGTCGTCGTTGTCGTCGGCAGGTACAGGAAGAAGGAGGAGGAGCCTGGCGAGGCCCCGGAGCTCGAGGAGCCGGGGCCCGTGACCCCGGTCGCGGGAGAGCCCGTGGAGGAGCTGCCCGGCGAGCGGTCCGGAGAGGCGCCGAGGGAGGAGAAAAAGCCCCCGGCGACGGGCTGGGTCGAGGAGGGACCCAGCGCGGCCCCGCCCCAGCACTCCTCGCCCGCTCTCGCCGCGCCTCCCATCCAGCCGCCGCCCGGCCCCCCGGCCGCTCCCGGAAGCGCGGCCGCCCCCCAGCCCGCCCTGCCTGTGAAACCGGGAGGAAACAGCGAGGTGGACAGCTTCCTCAAGGAGCTTGGGAAGTAACCTGTGAAGCGAACAGAACTTTCACGCACTTCGCTGGGACGCTCAAGGCTTCATTCCCGGAAGCAACGGGGAAGGGGCGAAGCCCGTGCCCGGACGACCTGTGGTCGCCTCCGCCTCGACGAGCAGTGCTCGTCGTCGGAGGCGCCACTCCTTTAGGGGGCGGAGGAATCATGGTGCCCCGGAGGAAAAGGGGGCGGCGCTCAGCTCCTCCGGCGAGGTGGCTTCCGGGGCGCCTCCCCGGCCCCTCCTCCGGCCCCCTTCAGAAAACCGACCAGCCTGCAGGCCTCACATAACTCTCCCGCGGAGGGCTCGCCGCAGGACGAGCAGGGCCTTAGTTTCGCGGGAGGGTACAGGGGCTCGAGAGCCCTCCGGATGGCATCGTACGAGTTCAGGATGCAGAATCTGGTGCCCGGAGAGGCAGTCTCGAGCTCGCTCACCACGGCCCTGAAGCGGTTTCGCATGGCGTCTCCGGCGTAGGGGCAGGTCAGGCTGTGGACCTTGTAGCCCCTGAGCATAGCATAAAGATAGGATTCCTTGTCGGTGACCTGCCTGAGGGGCTGAATGCGCGGAACGAGCCCCGGCTGGACTCTCTCGTGTGGCCCGAGCCTCGCGAGCCTCTCCACGTCGCCCCTGCAGATGTTCATCAGAATCGACTGGGCGGTGTCGTCCAGGTTCAAACCTGTCGCGAGCACGTCCGCCCCGACCTCCCGCGCCTCCCTGTTCATGCAGTAGCGCCTGAAGACCCCGCAGTAGGTGCAGGCGGTGCTCTCGCCCCATTTCCCCTTTGTAGAATCGAGGGTCAGGCCGAAGGTTTTTGTAAAGGAAACCACGCGGTGCTCCACTCCAATCTCCCTGCAGTGCTCCGCAACGAGCCTGATTGCCGGGGGCCGGTAGCTCCTGATGCCCTCGTCCACGGTTATCGCGAGAATCTCTGTGCCCCTGCGCGGGGAGAGGAGCTCGTGCAGGAGCCTCAGGGTGACCACGCTGTCCTTACCTCCTGAGACCGCGACCGCGACCCTCGCTCTCTCTGGGAGCCTGACCTGTTTCCTGAGCTCGCGCGAGACCTTCTTTTTCACGAAAGCCACGAAATGCCTGCTGCAAAGATGAACGCCGCTATACCTCACGAAGGTGAGGGCTCCGGAGCCACAGAGCGAGCAATAGTGCTCCGCAATGGCCTCTTTTTCTTTTTCTCCACGTTCAGGGTGGCCCTGCTGCGCGCGGTAGCGACGCCGCCCTCCGGAATTCCCGCACTCCCTCATCGCCCCTCAATCTCGCTACCCGCAAATATCATTATCCCCCGAGGAGTTCGAGGGGCGTGCTCGAGCTCAGGCACAGGCACAGGCTCAGGCGGAAGGAGATAAGGAAGCTCGCCGACGAGCTCGAGGCTTCGCTGGGCGTCAGGACCTTCAGCGAGGACGACGCCGTCGACATGGCGGAGGCGGGAGACTTCCAAGTCATTCTCATGGGCAATCAGGCGCTCGCCATCCTGACCGAGCGCGGCCCCTTCCTGACCGTGCGGGGCCTGCTCAGGTGGCCTCCCGCTAGGAGGTTCGTGTCTGTGGACGAGGGGGCGATCAGGTTCATCTGCAATGGCGCGGACGTGATGGGCCCCGGCATCGTTGAAGTCGATTCTGCAATAAGGGAGGGAGAGCTCGTCTGGGTCCGTGACGTAAAGCACCTCAAACCTCTTGCGATTGGAAGGGCTCTCGTCGCGGCCGGGATGATGGCCTCGAGGTCGCCTGGGAAGGCTGTGAGGACGCTCCATTATGTAGGGGACGAGCTTTGGAACATAGGCTCCCAGAAGTGACCGAAGGTCAGGAGGGCCGGGACGCAGGGAGTGGGAGGAGGGGGCCAGGGGGATGGTGAGAGAGTGGCAGCGGCTGGTGGGTGATAGGAACAGGCCCGGGGAAAGATGGGATGGAGAGAAAAAGGGGTATTCGAGCGATTGGAGGTGTAGGGAGGGTGGCGGTACCTCGGAGCGACAAGGAAATGGGGAACTAGGGGAAGTGGCCATGAAAACGGGCAGGAGGGGAGGAGAGGCCGAAAGGGTCGAGAGTGCAACCGGTGGAAGCGGACGGCTCCGGGTCTACTGCGCGGGCCCGATGCGCTCGGGAGGAAAATACGTCGATAATTTCCATGAGATGGTTCGAATCGTTGAAGAGCTGGGCCACCTCGCCCTGACGGAGCTCTCAGGCACGGTCGAGTGGGGCGAGCTGGGGGGGTTGAGCGAGGAGCCGGGCGGCCATGGGAAATTCAACGAGAAAGGGGAGGAGTGCCGGGGAGAGACCGCAGCGACGCGGGCCGGAGAGCATGAAGCCCGGGGAGGCCGGAGCGGGAAAGAGACAGACGCAGGGGCCAAGGAGACGGGAGAAGGAGCGGCCTTCGCAGTGCTCGACGGAGAACCGGGGGGTAGGGCTCCATGGCCACGCTCAATTGACGCTTACATTTACGAAAGGGACCTTCACTGGCTTCGGCGAGCCGACGCGCTCGTCGCGGAGGTTTCTGGGCCGAGTCTGGGCGTTGGATACGAAATCTCCTATGCGCTACACGTCCGCAGAATTCCGGTGCTCTGCTTGTGCCACAGAGAGGTTCACTCCCTCTCGGCGATGATATCTGGGAACACATCGCCCCTGATGAGGCTCGAGAGGTATGGGAGCGGGGACGAGATGCGGGCCGCAATTCGGGCTTTTCTTGAGGAGGTGAGATAATTAGGGACCTCTCTCAGAGTCCAGCCAAAATTATTATACTCCTGAATCCGTTACTTCCTCGGGGTGAGGGTCCATGGCCGAGGAGCGAATTCCAACACACATAACGGGTTTGGACGAGTTCATTGAGGGAGGAATTCCGCAGGGTTTCGTCATCCTCGTCATGGGCGAGCCTGGGACGATGAAGTCCTCGCTCGCCTACAGCATCCTCCATCACAACGCGGTCGAGGGCAGGACCGGCCTCTTCGTTACGCTCGAGCAGAGCCGCAAGTCCGTCCTCACCCAGATGGCGAGCCTCGGCATGGTCTACGACGAAGTCGAGCCCCACCTGAGCGTTCTGGACTTGGCCATCCTCCGCAAGAAGATGAGGCTCGGCAAGAAGAGCTGGATGGAGGTCTTCAAGATGTACGCCAATAACCTCAAAAAGAGCCTCGACTACCAGCTCCTCACCATTGATTCCCTGACGGTCCTGGAACTCCTCGCCGCCTTCAAGGAGCCCCGCATCGAGCTCTTCGAGCTCTTTGAGTGGCTGAGGGACCTAGGCGTCACGACCTTCCTTCCAGTTGAGATGACGCAGAAGGGCGACCCCCTAGCACTGTATGGAGAAGACTATCTTGCGGACGGCATAATCCTTCTCAAAATGGAGCGAGTCGGCGACATCCACATACAGAGAAGGATAAGGATAGTCAAGCTGCGCGCCACGAAGCACAGCACGAACTACTTCACCCTCCTCCATCAGGACAGCCACTTCGCGGTGACGAAGGTGATTACAGAGAAGTAGGGGGTTGCGGCTGCTCCTGAGCCCCCTGCATATCCTGTCGATTCACCTCTTCGGTCGAGCTATTCTGGCCTCCTCTTGAAGCCCCTGAGCTTCGTCACCCTTACACCGCACTTCCTCAGAATCTCCAGACCCATCCTCTCTGGGTAGTCAATAATGTAGACCACACGCACGATACCGGCGTTCGCGATCATCTTCGCGCAGGTGTTACAGGGGTTGAATATAGTATAGAGCGTGGAGCCGCGGGACCTAGTCCCGGCCTGAAGGAGCGCGTTCTGTTCCGAATGGACGGCAGTGCAGACCTCGGCCTTCTCACCGCTCGGAATTCCAAGTCTCTCCCGAACGCAGCCTATTTCCTCGCAGTGCTCCATCCCGCGGGGGTTGCCGTTGTAGCCGGTGGCTACTATTTCGTGCCACTCGTTCACTATCACTGTTCCGATCTTCCTCCCCTTCCTGATGCAGGTGCTCCGGGCAGCCACGTCGCAGGCGATGTTCATGAAATACTCATCCCAGGGAATGCGAGACATCAGGAGGCCTCTCTCAGGCGCCGAGCGATCCCCTGAGAAGGGGGGCGAGAATGATCCCGAAGGGAGTGAGGTCTAGAGCGTACCTTGCCCTAGAGTGGTGGGTCCCCCTCATTTTTACAATGTGCAGCGTCCGCAGGAGGTGCCCCCTCTGGTCCGCATTCCCCAGCGCGATAACACCGTCCGCCACCGCCTCCTCAACCCCGAACGGGGAGTGGTGGCCCTCACTGGGTGTGGTCTCGGAAACCAGGAGGCTGGTGCACCCCGCGGCCGAGAGACCCCTCGCGAGTTTGAGCACAAAGTCCCTCACCCTCTCCCTGGTTTTGAGATGGATGCAAATGCCAGTTATAGAGTCGACCACCAGCCTGGCCGCACCGGACTCCCTCACAGAGTCTAGAATCGCTTTAAGAATTGCGGCGGCGTCTTCCTGTGTGTACTCGACCCTGTCAACACCGAGCCTCTCAAGCATGTCCTGGGCGTCGAGTAGACGGAGCTTGCCCTCCTCCACGAGTTTAGGGTCGAAGAACTCGAAGGCGCTCATATTGTCCCTCACCCTCTTCGATGGCTCTGTGACGGCGATGTAGAGCCCGATCTCCCCTGCCGAGGCTCCGCGAGCGAGGAACTCCATCCCGAGCGTGGTCTTGCCCGTCCCACACGCGCCGCTCAGGAGAACAGAGCTGCCCCTAGGAATTCCTCCTCCAAGAGCTCTGTCTAGTAGCTCGATTCCTGTCTTGCAGCGGGCACCGGATGGGGCGGCCGAGGGAGCATCAGGCGGTTGGACTCTCTCCTCTTTGACCCTAGCGCACATCGAGCCTCCTGATGCTGATTGGTTTTTAAATATGTTTTCCCCTAGATTTAACTCCTCGAAAGGCGTGTCATGTCTGTGTATGGACCCGGGAGCTTCACCGACCTAGTGCGCTTTCTGGTCGGTGCGGGGGTTCTGGCGTGGGCGGCGGAATCGGACCTGAGAACGAGGCGCGTCGCAGACGGGGCCTGGTGGATACTCTTGGCTCTGGGGACCGCTCTGCTTGAGCTCGACCTCCTTCTCAACGGCGAGGGCATCGTCTACCTTCTCTCGCCGTTCTTTATAATCGTTTTTTTCATCACCCTCTGGTACGAGGGGGAAATTCTGGGCGTGGGCGTCCGGAAAAGGGACAGTGCTTTGGCGACCATAGGACTGGTCGCGGCATCGCTGATGGTGGTAGCGGCCCAGCTCAGGACTGGCCTACTCGACCCCTCTACTCAGGAGGGCTTCCGCCACCTCCAGCTTCTCACAATCCCGGTGATGATGCTGTTCGCCTATGTTCTCTACAGAACCCAGCTCCTCTCCGGCGGGGCCGATGCCAAGGCCTTCCTGGCGATGTCGGTTTTCATACCCTTCTACCCTTCCCCCATTATTGATCCCCTCCCGGCCCCCCGGGGCTTCATGCTCATCTGCCCCTTCGTTCTCGCCGTTTTCTTCACCGCTGCTTTCTTCACGATTTTCAACCCCATCGCGCTTTTCATCTACAATCTGGCGAGAGGCGACTGGGGCCCGCTGATGTTCCTCGCTTATAGAATTCCAATCGACGAGGCGCGCGCGAAGAGGTTCATCTGGCTCTCGGAGTGTGTCGAGGGCGGGAGGAGGAGATACCTCTATTACCGTTTCAGGGGCTGCGATTCCGGATGGAAAAAGGCGCAGCTACGCAGGCTCGAAGAGATGGGCGAGACCCGCGTCTGGGTCCAGCCACAAATTCCCTTCATGGTCCAGCTCCTCGCGGGTTTTGTTTTTTGCTTCGTCTTTGGAAATGTAATTCTTTACGGGATAGTGAAAGCGCTGGCCGGTTTCTGAGGCCTCTAGGAGAGTTCGAGGCAATCCGTGTAGAGCCGGACTAGCTTTCCCGCTCTCTCTCGTCCGGGACCAAATAAACCTCGTCTTCGTCTCTGACCAACCCGACGCTCTCCCTCCCAGTTTTCCGCCAGAACCATTCGGGAGCAACCAATGTTAGGGGCCGGCAGCTCACAGGGTCGAGAATTTGGACCTCCGGCCTTCGCTCCTCGAGCACAACGGCTTCCCGGACGATCTCTCTTCCACCGACTCTGAAAGCCGTGGCAATATCCTTCCCATCGAGCAGCCTCTCCTCACCGGAAGCCAAGTCTCTGCAGGAGGCGCCCCTCTGCCCAATGCTCATGACCATCAGGAGCCTTCCTCTTGCGCGCACGAAATCGCCCTCCCGAATTCCGGGTAGACGGACGAGGAAAGTGACACGATGAAGGCTCCTTCCATCCCGCCTGCCGACAAGACTCGAGCTCTCGCTGACCCTCCCTCCGAACGCTTGTGCCACGGCCCTCGCGAGCGCTCTCGCGCCCGCAACCTTCCCAAGCCTGAGGTCAAGACCCCCTTCTACCTCCTCTTCTTTCCCGATGAAATCCTCCCTTCCGGCGGGTCTGAAGAGCTCGCTGATCTTGCTCCTGACCAGCGCCAGCTCTTCTCGACTCAGCGGCCTGCCCAGGGCCCTCACCTGAAGCGTGGCTTCATAATATTGCCCACGAATTCTGGAGCAGCGCTCGCAGACGGATCTCCTCAGCCTCACCCGCGTGCGAGCCGTCTGCGTTAGGGATGCCAAACCCGCCCTCACCAGCGCCACGACCTCGGCATCGGCGCTATGCTCATCTACGGGCATCACCTTGACCTTCGCCTCAACCTTCGCACCCTCTCCTACGTCAATTCGGAGCTCTCGGCGCACCGCAGCCTCTATGTCCTCTAGCTCTCCGACGGAGTCGGCCCATCTTCGCCCGCTCAGGACGCTGGCGCAGTGGGCGCAGCGCACCAGCTCGGTGTACTGTGGGAGCTCTATAAAGCGGCGCCTCGTCGAGAGGCACTCGCTGCAAAGGCCGTCTAGGGCGGGTGGCCTCTCGCCGCACACGATGCAGGCCAGCTCCTTAGGGCGCCCCCGGCGCCCTCCCACCGTCCGTCTCATATTCTCACCATCTGGGCATGAGGAACGCCGCCAATGCGAATCACGCACTCTGGGTCAACGAACCCGCCCTCAATCGCCGCCGCCACCGTCTCCTCGCCGACGAGATTGGCGATTGTGGCGAGGGCGAGGCACTCTAGGAGGAGCCTGCGGCTCACCCTCTCACCGCCGAAGAAGGCCGGGCTGACTTCGAGGGTTAGCTCACCCTCTGTGAAGCGCCTTCCGAGTAGCTCATCGTCACAGGCCGCGATAAGAAGCTCGCTGCCAGAGCGGTGCCTCTTCAACCTAATCACCTCCTCTCCCCTCCCGCCAACCTGTATCTGCCGGGGCTCGGCTCATAAATTCTACCATCGTCGACGAGCCTTGCGATGTCCCTCCTCACCTTCTCCTCCGGAACCCCCTTGTTGGCCGTCGCCCGGACGATGTCCTCCTCTGGGACCCCCCGCCCCTCGTCCGCTTCCTTAATGTAGTCCAGAATCGCCCGAATTCTCTCACGCTGGCTGTGGGTCGTGCCCGTCATTATCGCGTCGATGTCGAAACGGCCGCTGTCGCTCGCGACCTTACGCAGGAAGAACTCGATGATTCTCTTCGCCCTTTCCGCGTCCTCCTCCGTAACCTCGTTGCTCAGACGCATCCTAGCGCTCGCCTCGGAGAGGCGGATGAGGGCCTCAATCTGCCTCGGGGTCATCGGGACGGCCCCTCCCTCTCCCCCCTCCGCCATCTTGGACTGGGCTCGGATGCTCACGTAATAATCCTGAAGAATCTCCATCGCCTCCCTGGTCATTACGGGGAATACGCGGCTCCGGGCATAGGCGATGTACTTCCTGAGGGTCTCTGGCTTTATCTCGGGCTCCACCCTCTTCATCGCCCTCCTCTCGTCCTCCTTGGAAAACCGCCTGTCCTGGACGTTTTTCCTGTACTGTGCTATCTCCCCTGCGAGGTGGGCGCTGAGAATGTGCTCTGCGAGAGCAGCGTCCCTCTTTTCGTCAGGCCTGTCCGTCAGAGGGAATATTACGTCGAAGCGAGAGAGGAGGGTCGGGGAGAGGTTTATCTGGTCCACAAGATAACTGTGCTCATCGAAGCGGCCCTCCTTGGGATTTGCGGCGGCCAGAATGGCGCAGCGCGATTGGAGGGTCGCAGTTATGCCCGCCTTGGCGATGCTGATGCACTGCTGCTCCATCGCTTCGTGCATGCTCGAGCTGTCCTGCTCCGACATCTTGTCCAACTCGTCGATACAGGCCAGGCCCTTGTCGGCCAGCACCAGCGCCCCCGCCTCGAGCGTCCACCGGCCTTCCCCGAACTCGTCGTGGACCGCGGCCGCTGTCAGGCCTGCGGCGCTCGTCGCTTTCCCCGACGCGTAGATTCCTCTGGGAACTAGATTGGCGATATACCGCAAGAGCTGGGACTTGGCGGTCCCGGGGTCCCCTACCAGGAGGCAGTGGATGTCCCCCCTTATCCTGGTCTTGTCGGGCAGGACCTTGGGAACGCCACCGAACATTTGGAGCGCCAGGGCTTCCTTCTCAACCTCCAGTCCGAATATCGTCGGCGCTATTGATGCGACGATTTTTCTGGTGATGTCCTTGCTCTTCGCCATCCTGAGAATCTCCTGCTCCTCCTCTGGTGATATCTCCACCTCCTCGAACTCGTGCTGCTCGAGCTCTATGCTGATTATCTCAAGGTACCAGTCGAAGAATGTGGACTTGACCTGCCCGTAGGTCCTCTGCTGGCTGCGGAGAATTCCGTTGAGAATGACCTTGTCGCCGGGCGAGACCACCCTGCAGAGGTCGTCCTCGGCGTAGGCCGTGAGCCTCTCTGGCTGGTCTCCGCCGCGCAGGCCCTCCGGGCTCTCCTGAATCTCGATTTTCTGGGTGTCTATGAAAACGGACCTCTCCGTGGGGGGAACGGTCCTAGGGTGGGGGAGCTCCCTCGCCCTCGTTTCTCCTTCCCCCATCCCGGCGTCGGTGCCCGCGCTCTCCCTCGCCCTCGAGAGCTGAATCGGTCTCCGCAAGGGAGCCATGTCGTGTGTCAGGAGGATAAAGTAGGTCGAGGCCGCGCTCTTTCCGCATCCGCCCTGGTCCCTATAGCACTCCATAGGTTCCCTGAAAACGCTGCTGGTCTGGGGCTCCTTTATTATTGCGAGGCACCTAGCGCACTGGAACACCGCGTCGACGAGCTTCGGCTTTACCTGCGTCGCCTTCCGGACGAGACCCTTGACCGCAACTAGCCTCCCTATGTGCTTCGCCCTGAGCTCCCTCACGTCGGTCAACGCAAGGGGCTTTGGCGGGAGCTCCTTCACGCGGAAGTGGATGCCACGCCTGACCTCTGGCCTGATATCGGGGGGGAGGCACTCAGGGTCCTGTATCGCTAGTTCCGCTGTGTAGATGGCGCTGTTGGGCCTGTCGAGAAGCTGCATTGCGAGCTCGTGGTCGAAGACCTCGATGTCCCTGAAGCTGACCAGGAGGCTCCTCTTCTCGGGGTAGGAGTTGGCGACCTCGAGGAGCTCCTTAGCGCAGTAGGTCTTCAGGAAGTCTCGCCATCTGGTGGTCATCGCCGCCAGGTCCATCTCTTCCGCCATCTCTGCTCCCCGTAGGGGACCTTCATTAGCGCGATTGCTTTATATGCTTAACTGGGAGATGGGCGAAGACCCCCTTGTTTCCTGTGGAAATCCGGCTCACCCGGCTCCACAAGCCCATTCGCCCCGGGGCAGGCCGCCGCTGATGGGTTCAGCCACCACCTGGACATGTATGCGCGCCAAATGGGTTGCGGTCCACCCCGGGCAGCGTCATTATCCGTACATGTGGGGGGCAGGGGTCTGCTTTGGGACCTTGGTCTGCTGCTGGATGCTCTTTATCTGTGATTCAATAACTTCGGCCTCTTTATAAAGCGGCCTTGAATCGAGCCGAATGTGGAGAATGAGCCTGTCCAGCGTCTCGATAACTTTGGCCGCGGCCCGTGCATCCGGGTACTGCGGGTTTGCCTCAGCGAGAAGGGCGACGACATCGAAGTCACGCCTCTTACCCTCATTCAGCAGCACACCCGCCATGCCCGTTATCACACCTTCCTTGAAGAGTCTCACCCCGCTCTCTTCGAGAAGCCTCCGGGCTCTCGGGGTGCTACCGATGCCGTAGGTCTCGACCTCCCTCACCGCCTCCGCCTCACCTCTCTTCTCCTCCTTCTCATCCTCTCCCTCCCTCTCGATCACCAGCCCTTCCGGTGAGAAAAGCATCTTGCACCTCTCCTCCTGGAGCCAGTCGAGCATGGAGCTCGCGATTGCGCGGACCAGGTTGGGTGGGGGCTGGAACTCCGATATGACAACCGCAATCTGGTCGTGGCTGGTGTCGGTTCCGACGCGGGGACCCGCGTAGATTCTGACCGCGTCCAGTGGTTCCGCTCCCCTGACGAGCGAGAGCGGGGGAAAATAGACGGAGTCGAGGACGCCGACCTGCTCGAGCGAGAGGACCCTGACAATATAGTTCGCCACAATCGAGCTGACAAGGCCCGCGCTGGGGAAGCCGTCAATCACCGTGGCTCCCTTCAGATCTATCTTCTTGAGCATGTGAATCTCTATATCATCGCCCACTATTCCGCCTCCTCGCGCCTCAACTGTTTGGAGGTATTTAAAATGTGACGCCCTCGGCTATATACCAGGAGGTGAATTCCTGCTTGATGAGGCCATATGTGATAATCAACTGTGCAATGTCGGCGGACGGGAAAATCGCCCTCCCATCCCGTCGACAGACTAGAATATCATGCGACGAGGACATTGAGCGTGTCCAGCGCCTCAGGAGCTCCTGCGATGCAATTCTAGTCGGTATCGGAACGGTCCTCCAAGATGACCCAGGCCTGCTGGTCAAGGAGAAGTACCTGAAGCGCCAAGAGCTTCCGCTACGCATAGTGCTGGACTCTAGGGGCAGGACCCCTCCTAGCGCGAAGGTGGTCTCAGCCGGGGCGAGAACGCTCATTGTGACTACGGAGGCGGCGGAAAGGCGGGATTGGGGTGGAGGAGTGGAGCAGCTCAGGCTCGGGCCGGGGCCTCGGGTCCCTCTCCCTCCTCTTCTCGATGAGCTGGCCCGGAGGGGGGTCAGGAGACTTCTCGTGGAGGGCGGGGAGGAGGTCATAGGCTCCTTCGTGGCCGGTCGGCTATTCGACCGTTTTATAATATATATCGGCAGCGTTGTTCTCGGTGGGCATGGACCCACGCCCGCGGGCGGCGAGGGCGCGGCGTCCCTTGAAGAGGCGACGAGGCTCAAGCTGCTCAAGGTCCGGAGACTAGGGGACGGGGTCCTCCTTGAGTACGAACCCGCCCCACAAGGTAACGTTGTCGGGAGGGAGACTGTATCCGAAACAGACTCCCGGCCGCCGAGGGGCCGCGGGCCCATCCGGAGGTAGAGCCTTGGCAAAGGAGTTGAGGTTCGTCTGTGACTACATGCTCGGGTCTCTAGCGAGATGGCTCAGGCTGTTGGGCCACGACACTCTCTACCCAGGTCTGCTCGAGGACAGCGAGCTGCTCAGGCTCGCACGCACAGAGGGAAGGCTCCTTCTGACCCGAGACAAGGAGCTGGCCTCAAGAGCCGGCGAACTCGGCGTTCTCATCAAGAGCGTCGGATTGGATGAGCAGCTCGAGCAGCTGAGGGCCTCGGGCCTACTCCCGCTCGACGATGAGAGCGCTCTGACGCGCTGCTCCCTCTGCAACTCCCTCCTCGAAGACATGACCCGAGAGGAGGCCCGGGGGAGGGTTCCGGAGGCGGTGTTCGAGCGCCAGAGTGAGTTCTGGCGGTGCTCGGGCTGTGGACAGATATACTGGCCGGGGAGCCACTATGACAGAATTCTGCAGAGACTGGAAAGAATCGAGAGAGGAGGAAAGGGGAGCGACTAGGTCGGCGCGTGCTGGGGCCCGGGCCCCTCTCCACCGGGAAAGGACCACCGTCGGGGTGGACCATATGCTGTGGGCCAGCCCCGTGCGGGGCCGGAGCACCAATCCTCAAGCACTATCTGGTCAGCGTGCCCTGTCTTCCGCAGAGGGGGCAGGTGACTCTCAGCGGCCTCTCGGCTGTGTAGATAGGAATTATGGCTCCGCACGCGGAGCATTTAATCTTTTTAAGCGGTCTGCGGGGCTCCTCCACGGGCGCCGGTGGCCTCTCGACTCTGACCGGGGTAACCTCCCAAGCGGGCTCACCGCGTCTCGCCGGCGCCGGGGGAGGGGCCTCGACCCTGACCTCGTACTTCGGTCCGAACGCAGGCTCTGGAACTGGCACCGGAGCGGGGGCAGGCGCTGGAGGAGCTCTCCTAACTGCTGGAGCTGGTTCAGGAGTGGGGGGCGGAGCGACGGGAGGGGTCGGAGCGTGAACTGGCGGAACCTCTGCAGGCGCGGGAGCCTCACGGGGTCTCGGCCTGTAAGCTGGGGCGCGGAATATCCCGATGCCCATGACTGAAGAGACGACAAAGGTCGAAGAGATAAGGACAATACCCATCAGAATCAAATAGTAATGTGGGGTCCATATCCACACTTCCACGGTGTAGCTCACATCCGCCTCGGTATAGTCTATCGCGCTCTCGGTGGGCGCTTTGATGGATATCGTATAGCTGGTCTCTGTATATGCCCAGACCCAGAGCTCGACATACTTTCCCACGCCGTTTCCGCTGGGCGGCGGCCCGCCCGCTGCGAGATGGCTGTCAAAATAGGTGTCATTGCCCACGAATACCATTTCCCGGTTGTCGTTTTTAACGACGCGCGTGTCCATGGCCCTGGTTGAGTCTGATTTGACAATCATTATCGAGCCTGGGGGAACTTGCTCCGTCACTATTACGCCAGTTCCGGGGACCTCCTTGTCCTTCTTAAGAACATACCTCTCGCTCTGGAGGAGTCCTGCAATAATGAATGCTATCCCAATGAATATCAGAACCAGCTGCACCCCGCGGAGCACCCCGTATCTCATATACAATACCCCTCTCAGCCCGGTTGCTAAAATACTATATCTATATATAGAGTTTTTGCGGCAGAAATTCGCTTCTATTTCCTTGCGGATGGCTCCTCCAAAGCCTCCTCTATTCCCGCCAGACCGCCCGCGATTCGAATCAATCGCTCCCTGTCCAGCCCCCTCCAGACCATCAATCTAGCCGCATCCGGGGACCCACCGCCATGTAGGCAGCCGGGAACTCCTGCTCCTATGGTCAGCCACTCAATGAGCCTCGCCACCTTCATTCTCGTCTCCGCACTGCTCCTCGCACGTAAGTATTTCTTGAGCAGCGCTCCAAGCCTCGCGTCCTGGAAGTCCCTCCAGGAGGGCATACACCCGGTCTCTCCGATACCCCCGGCGATTTCTTGAGCGAGACGCTTCGTTTCATAAGGCAAGGTCGCCACTTGAACCTTACAAACGTTTGCTGTCAGTCCGTCAGGCATCCAGATTCCGGACGGATGGAGTGAGCCTAGGCAGGCCGCTGCGACGCCAACCGCAAATGTCGTCTCGTTGTTCACGGCCATCCTGACGAATTTGTCCATGAAGACCCTGTCCGGGAGCCCGTTCGCCCTCGCAATGAGCGAGGCCGCACCAATCATCACGTCCCCCTGTCCCGCAACGCATCCTCCAATCGCGGAACGATAGGGCGTGATGAAGTTGAGCACCGCCGCCTGTGTGAAGTTCGCCTCGCCGCACATGAACACTCTTTTTTTGGGAACGAAAACGTCCTCGAAGAATATGTAGCCCTGGGAGATACCACCCTTTCTTACCGGTATATCAAAACCCTCCTCATTCTCGCGCGTGTCGGACGGTCTTCGCGCCTCGACGACGATTATTCCCTCGGCGTCCCTAGGAATTGCGAAGGAGATCGCATAGTCCTTTTCCCTTTCGTTGTACCTGCTCCCCGGTAGGACGAATATCTCGTTTGCGGCCGCTGCCCCCGCGATCATCACCTTGGCCCCTCGGACGACGATGCCGTCGTCCCTGACCGCCACCGCGTGTAAGTTCAAATCGGGGTCGGGCTGCTCGCATGGCCCTAGGCTGCGGTCACCCTTGGGGTCGGTCAGGGCTCCGCAGAGCGTTATGTCCTCCCGCTGCTTATCGACTAGCCACTCCCTGAGTCTCCCGTGATAGTCCGTTCCCAAGGCCCTGTCCATATCGAATGTAGTCGCCCACATTGCGTTTATTGCGGTCCACCCCACGCAGCGGCCTCCTGTACATGTGCCGGTGAGGTTGAAGGCGAGCCTCTTCAACCGAAGGTTGGCGAGCATGTCCTCCTGGCTCTGTATCAAGGAGAGGTAGCGGGACACGGGTTCGCCTGTGAGGCCCGAACTCGTGGTGAGAAGCTCCCTCGTTCCGTCCTCAAGCGCCGCGGCATAGAGCCTGGCATGACCCGCGACGCACCGCCGCGTTGCTGGGTGGGTAGTCACGTCCTCGATCAGCTCGCCAAACTTGTACACGTTGGGCCGCATCCTGCGTAGGCTCTCCATATACTGTTCCGGTGTCCTCATGGATCTCCCCGAGGGGGAGAGGAGGGTGGATTAAATATACTTTGGCTGCATTGACTTGCCGGTGAACAGTTGGTGCTGGGTGAACCACGCGCGTTGCAGCTAGTGCCGAAGAGGGGCTCGACTTTCCACGACTGGCCATACGCCGGGCCCCGGCGGAAGTGCTTCCACGCATGGATTGTGAACCTGACACCCCCCGGCAAGGACCACTGCATCCACGACTGTGTCTACTGCTACGCAAGATACGCTATCTACTCACGACCCCCGAAGAGAGTCATGCAGATTTACTCCAACCTTCCCGAGCTCGTCGAGATGGACCTGAGGAGAATTCGCCTCTGCCCACCCTTCTCGATATCAAACACCACCGACCCATGCCAGGCGGTGCCCGAGCTCCGGCGCGAGACCCGCAGGCTGGTCGAGCTGCTGGTTCGCAAGGGGCCATCCTTCTCCATAACCACGAAGGCCGACCCCTCATTTCTCCTTGACATAGATGGCTTTGCAGAATTTCCACGGAAGTTTATCGCGATAACAATCGAGGGTCCGCCAGAAGTCCTCCGCCTCCTCTCTCCCGGCGCCCCGCCGTACGAAGCACGTCTTGAGGCACTGCGGTCTATGAGCTTGAATGGCGTAAAGTGCATCGTGCGCCTCGACCCAGTTCTGATTCATCTATGGAAAGCCCTCTACCACGAGGGCTGGAGGGAGAGGCTCGAGGAGCTCATGCGGGACTTCCAGAGCGCCGGGGCGGTCCACGTCGTGTCATCGACGGGGCGCTTCTCGAAAAGTCGACCGTCGCCATCCATGTTCCAAAGGCTGAAAAGAATCGTGGCAACTCTCTCGCCCCGCCTTGCGGAGGAAATGGAGAGGGACTATGTATTCAGCCGTGAGGGCACGAGCGAGGGCTATCTCCTTCGCAGGGAGGCGAGGCTAGATTTCCACAGAATCGCCAGGGCCTTGGCCGAAGACTTCGGTATGAGCTACGCCACCTGTCAGGAGACTATGGCGTCAGAGACCGACAGCCCTTATCTGCCCCACTGCGAGGGCATCTGTCTTCCATTCACTGTGAAGGGCTCGGACGGAGTCTTCAGGCCCGTGCCGGGCTGCACTGCCAATTGTCACGTCACATGCGCGGGCGCCAGCCGCGCACCCCCCTGTGGTCGGAGGAGTCTGGTGTCGTCAGGGCCCCTGAGGCTCTCCGCGTTGAAATAGAGAGTTGGCGGGCCGTTGGGGGATCGCCCACCCTCAGGTCTACCTCCTCCTCACCCACAGCGCAGAGACCACAATTGCGAGAACAATGGCGAGGCCCAGGGTAGCCATGCCGGGTCCGGGCGTAGGGGGAGGTGGCGCGGGTTTGATTCTTATCGTCACGGAGGCCTCCGCGCTTCCGCCTTCCGGGTCGGTGACCGTGAGCACAATTGTGTGGAGGCCAACGGAAAGTTTATTTGTTGTGAAACTCAGGCCGCTTCCGATTTTTACACCCGAGTCCCTCCACTCGTACTCGAGAGTGGCGTTGGGGTCGTCGGGGTCGGTTGCCACGGCGGCCCTGAACTCGACGCGCTTTCCGCTAGTGAAGTTGGTTCCATTAACGGGTGATATAATCGCCACACCCTCCGGAGGCCTATTGACATTGTTGACCGTCACCCTCCAGGAGTGCCGAATCTCAGTAATTGAGTCGTTGAAGGTGGCGGTGATGTTGTACGGGGAACGCTCCGAAGCGGTATAGTCGGGTCTGAAGGTGTAGGTGTCGGAGGTCGCTGCTAGAATTGCCCCATCGAGGTACCACCGGTACCTCAGTAAGTGCGGGCTCTCGGCCGCAATCTTGGCATCGTAGCTCACCGCCACTCCGAACGAGATGGAGCTCCCCTCGTCGACGGACACACTCTTTGCAGCGGGTAGCACGGAAGTGAACTCGGGCGGTGTGTAGATGTGGTTCACTATGAGAGTCACTGTCTGCTCGCTGCTCTCCATTTTTGTGTCGGTAGCGGTGAAGGTGATTTTCTCGTGCGGATAGGTCGTCCACAGACCCTCCTTGGGCACTATTTTCACAACGCTTCCCGTGATGGTCACAGCGAAGGCGCTCAGGTTATAGCCCGATGCTGAAAAAGTCAATGCCCCTTTGTCCCAGGGGTCCGTGTCGGTGCAGTAATCGTAGAGGTTCACGGTCGCCTCTGAGGGTCTGCCGGGCTGGTTCTCGTCCATCACTATTTCTGTGAAATTGGTGCTCCAGCGAGGGGGCTTGTTGGGCTGGGGCTGGATGATGATCTCACAGAGGAGCTCGGGGCTGCTTAGGTTGTAGCTGTCCGTCGCCCAGAACTTTGCTTCTATCACAATCGGCTCCTCAAGCCCCGGCAGGCTGGGGGCCTGCAGGGTTAGACCTCCCGAGTGCCTAAGTGTTCCTGGAATCAGCTGGAAGGTCACCCGCACGGATCCATTGTCCCTGACGTGATACGTCAGGTAATCGTTGATTGCGGGGTTGTAAATGTCGTCGTCTGCGAAATAGTCTTTCAGGTCTAGGGCGTCCACGAGAATCTGCTCGGGATACATGCGCACCTCCGCCATCGTGGGTCCCTGAAGGTAGGGGGGATGGTTAACTACCCCCACAATCACGTGGACGTTCGCTGTGGCGATCGCTCCGAACGGGTCCCTTGCTGTGACGGTGTAGTTCTCCATGCCCGTCCAGCCCGGATGCACGGTGCTGAAGTTGGCTCGGTTTCCCTCTATTTCAACAATTGTTTTGCCAGAGGGGACGGTGTTCTCCGCGCTGAACTTTAGCAAGTCGCCATCGGGGTCATAGAATATCTCGCTTAGGTCCAGGATGCCGTATGAGCTCTCGTTGATTTTAAATTCATATTCCCATGTGTTCTCGCGAATTCGGGGCGGATTGTTAAGGGTGATGTTGAATCTGTACTCACCCGCCCCGCCCCAGTAGTTGTTCATTGAAACGCGCAGGAAGCTCGCTATCGCATTCTCCGCCGACACGCCATCTGCTGTTGTTGTGTTCCGGGCTGCTCCCCCAGAAGTCCCGTAGGAGGTGTTCGTGCTGTCCCGGAGCTCCATCATTATGTGCGGGCGGTCAAGGGATTTAGAATAATTCAGAGAGACCAGAGTGGCGTGGATTATCTGTCCCTCGGATACGGGGAAGGAGAAGTAATCCTCGATGTCCACGTCCTTTCCGAGGGTGTCAGCGAACTCGATGAAGTGGCCGTCGACGGCCTCGGGGAGGCCGAAGGCGGTCTCCGCCGAGTTATAGCTGTCCTTCAGAACAGTTGTTTTGAAGATGTCGAGCTCGTAGCTCCCGCCCCCCTCGGCCGCAAAGACCCTCAGGTACCACCTCCCCCCAGAGCTCGCACCGAATGAGCCCTGCCTCGTATCGCCCTTGTTTATGTCCCCAGGGCCCGAGGGCTCGTAGAAGAACTCCTGGAGAAAATCAAGGTCCGGGTCGTACACCTCCACATTGACAGCAAGAGTCTGGGCAGGTCTGCACATGAAGGTGACCACATCCGCCTTTATGTCGTCCGACTGGAGGTCCAGAGCATACCAGTCCCCCTGGTCGGTCGGATCGTTTACGCTATTGCTGACATGGGCAGGGAAGGCGCTGATAACTGGTGCGGCGGAGGGGGAGTTGTCACCATCGTCGGCTAGGGCCTCGGTTGTTTTCGTAAAGGTGAGCTGGTAGCTGGCAGTAGTCATCGTCTGCACTTCGTACCGAATATAGTAGTCTCCGGTCACATGACCGTAGGTGGTGACCCTGTGCCTGGTGTCAATGGCGGCGTCCCCGTCGAGCAGCACTCTCTTTCCCGTCGGGTCATAAACGAAGAGCCTCGGAGCCCCCTCCGACGTCTCGGACTCCACGACGAGCTTCTCTACATTTCCGCCGGTGCGGTTCAGCCTTATTTTATAATAGTCGTCGCTGTCGCTCATCGAGTGGTTGCCGTATATCGTGATTGTGTTGCCGGCGCCCGGGACGACTAGGGTGGCGTTGCCAAAGTCGCCGTTGGGCTCGGAGTCTGTATTCGCAACGGGGCCCCGGGGCTCCGCCACTATGAAGAGTGATGGAGCGCTCCAGGATGCGATAAACATCACAAGTACTAGACCAAAGACATCTCGTCTCATCATCACACCTCCTTTGGTTTCCCCTTTATTCCTCCTCGCTTTCCTCCAGGCTCGTCCCGCGCGTGCCGCGGAGCATCAGGACCGCGGCCACGACTATGAGGACGATGATGACAGCAATAATCATGAGATCCAGCGGCGCCATGCCCTCCTCCTCCGCCCCAACGGTGACAGACACTGTCGGGCCCATCACCGTCCCCAGCTCCCTCGCCGTGGCGGTGGCACGGAGGGTGTGGGGGCCGCGCTTTGCAGTCCAGAAGAGGGAAACAGTGGTGCTCTCCCCGGGCCCGAGCTGGGCCACGGAGTATGATGGCCCGGGCTCTCCGTTCACAAGAATGGTTATGACAATGTACGTGGCCGTAGCTGTGCCGTTGTTCATGAGCGTCACATTCACCCGTACCTTCTCGCCGGCCGAGGGCCTTGTGGACTGGACCACAAATCCAGCGATTTCCAGGCGGGGCTCTCTGACTTGCGCGGCCAGAACCTCCAGCTCCGCACTGGCCGCATTGTTCTCCTTGGTTTGCTCCACCACGGAGTTCGTGGGGTCGAGCTGCACCTCGATTGTATAGTTCCCCGGGGCGACCAAGACCTGCCAGCTCTGGGAACGATTGATGTGCTCTCCAGGGAGGAGGGACGCGATTTTCTGGTCGGCTAGCGGCTGGGGCGAAGTCCCCTTTCTGAACATAAACCGGAGGGTGATGTTGCTGGCGGCTTTACCACCGCGGTTGGCGATGTGAACGGAGATGAACACGATTTCTTCGTAATACACCCTGCGTTTTGAGAGATTCAGCTCCACAATCTCGAGGTCAGCCTCCGGCACGAAAGGATGGACGATGAAATTGATGGAAATACGGTTGTTTGCCGGGTTGGCATCGGCGTTCCTGTTCCCCGCGTCCACCACAGCCTTCAGTGTGTGGTTGGTGTCGGCGGTGTCGTTGAAGAAGGAGGTGTCCCAAATGAAGTATTGAGTGCTCCTACCCCCCGCCGAGATGGGGTTGAGGCTTCGGGTGAAGATGGGTACTGGAGCATCATCTAGGAAAAGCTCGAGGGTTGTGTTGGATAGACTGCTAAGACTCCCCCGGTTTAAAACCGTTATCCAGACCCAGACCCTATCGCCCGAAGTAATCTCCCCCGTAATGTTGCTCTGGTTTGCTGTAATGGAGAGGGCAAGCGACTCAATAGCAAGGTCCACCGCGCCCCTGAGGTTCACATACATCTTGAAGTCATTATTGGTGGCATTGCTCTCCTCCAGCTCAGCCTCGGGATTGACATAGACGAAAAGCGTGTGCCTGAATGGGCTGAGGCCCGCCGTGTCCCAGTCGAAGCTGGTGAGAAGACTCTGACCCGGTCCGAGGGGTGTAACATTGGTCTCAAATATCGGGTCGATTTGCGCGTCCAGCCAGACCTTCAGGCTTGTGTTGTCCTCCATTGCCCCCTCGCCGATATTGCACACGTTTATATTCACACGGACAACCTGACCGATTAAAGGGCTGTAGTCGCTGAGGCTAACGTTCTCAATTGTGAGGTCGGGCAAGGTGGGGGCTACGAGGGTGATGTTCCCTGTTCTGCACTCGCTCCCGGTGAGTTCTACCCTCGCCCTGATGGTGTGGTTGCCGGGGAGGGCGTGGTGGGTGTCCCAGTCGAAGGATGTGTTGGTCGTGACCCCCACCGGAACTTCCGCTACTGTCCGGTTTCCAATCGGCACTCCACCAGCGTCGAGATAAAAGTCCACCCTGACGTTTTGCGCTGCTTCGCTGCCGTTGTTATCGAGCGTGACGTTGATTGTTACTGACTCACCAATCGTGGCATGGTTCACTGATGGGGATATGGAGGCGATGAAGGGATTGGTCCGGTATTTAAACTGGAGCTGCACGGAGCGGGAGCTCTGGCGTACCTTTGCAGTGACGGTGTGCGGGCCGTCGACAATGCCGCTGGTGTTCCAATAGTACTTCAAATTGGTGGGGGTGGTGGGAGGGATGGTGGTGTAGTTGGTCTGGAAGGGCCTTTCCTCGTTATCGAGAAACAACTCGACCGGCTCTCCAACCGCGGGTCTGATTCCGGTGTTGTTTAGAACCACGGTCAGGAGGACTGTGTCCCCGACAATGGCGAGGCTCCTGTCGGCGCGCAGCTCCTCCACCACAGGAATTACGTCTGGAAGGAATGTGATGTTCAGGCTGGCGCGGTTGTTACTTGGGTTGGAGTCCCACTGGCTCTCGGGATGCGTGTCGTTGTAGACCGTCACCCAGATGGTATAGTTCACTCCTGGCTCCAGCCCGAGGCCCGAGGTGTTCCAGTGAACGATGGCCTCCGCGCTCGACCCCGCCCCTATCACCGTTGCACTTTCGTTGAAGTCGTGTATGCCGACGAGCTTCGGGGCCTCATCGCTGGTGTTCCAGAGGATTTGCAAAGAGACATTGTAGGCGGGTTCGTTCCCGAGATTGCTAACCGTGACCCTTACCGTTATGTTGTCGTTGGTCCTCAGCTCCCCCGGATGGCCGGGGTCAAGGCTGATGTTCTGTGGAGAAACGGCCAGATCTATGTTTCCCGGGCTCCGGAGCGCAGGCGCCGGGAGCGCGCAGCTCGCGAGCAGCGCGGCCATGAGGCAGAGCGCTTTCCCATGCCCTTTCAGGACCATTCCCCTCGCCCCCTTACAAAGTATAATGGGCTGGAGAGTAATAAATTGATGCCCCCCGGACCCAGCGCGTCTCTCTCCATCACTCCTCCTCCTGGGATTCACGGCAGGGGAGGGTGCCCGCCACTAGTAGCGCGAGCCCCACTAATACAAGGACCAAGAGCACTGCAACAACAAGGCCAGAACGGTCCTCGGGGGCGGGGATGGGAACCTGAGACGCCCTCTGAACGGTCGGGTCGAGTGGCCTGAAGTCGCTATTGTCGCCGACACCGTCGCCGTCCGTGTCCCTCCACTCAAGAGGGTCGTGGGGGAAAGCATCGCTACTATCCTGCCATCCATCGCCGTCGCTGTCGGCATCCACGGCGAGCCTCATGACAATCGCCCTGGTGTTCAGCCCATCGCTGGAGTCGGGGATGCCGGTAACGTTGTCGTAAGTCTCATAGAGAACAAAGAGTCTCCCGCGATAGACCGCCACGCTCGGGAACTCGTCGTCGCCCAAATTGTGGGGCTCAACGTGTATGACCACGCTCTCGCACCTGTCACCGGAGCGGGAGATTGGGATAATAGAAGAGAGACCTTTCCCGTCATAGCTCCTCATGACCACGTCCCAGTCCATTCCGTCAGAAGTGGCCTCATCCGCGCTCTGCCAGACCACCCAGAGCTTTCCCCCGAAGGCGACTAGATTGGGCCGGTTGTCATCGCCGGTGTCTGAGGGTGGGCTGACTTGAATGTAGGGCCCGATTGATGGTCCGTCAATTCTCCGCATCACGATGTCCTGATCCCCCGGGGCCCTGTATATCGCGCCCTCTCCGTCCACAGTCCTCCATGCTCCCCACAGCTCGTCGACTCCAGTGACTGGGTTGTCGAACACCGCGAGCCTCGGAAAGGAGTCCTTGAACCCGGCGACCGGCACGGCGCCGACCTCGAGCGGGGGACTCCAGCCAGAGCCGGAGTTGATGGAAAGGTATATGGACGTCCGGGCGGAGGCGGCATCGTTCGACTCCCAGACCAGGTACAGGGAGCCGCCGTAGCTCACGAAGAATGGCCAGTCGCACATCGCCGTAGCCGAGGGCGGGGATACCACTACCTCATTCCCTAAGGAGCCGTCATAGGTCCTGACCACGAGCTCGGCGAACGCCCCTCTCATTCTCGAGTAGCCCACATAGAGCTTCCCGCCGTACGAAATCGCTCTGGGGTGATAGCACCTCCACTCCTCGCCTTCCGGGGGAGGCTCATTCACAATAATCACATCGCTCCATCTCGTGCCGTCAAAGGACTTCATAAGAATATCGTGCAGCGTCGAGTTTCTTGGCGGAGGCTTCTGGCTGTCATCCTCCGATTCCCATACCACATAGATTTTTCCATTGTGCAACGTGATGTTGGGGAAATCATTGGCGTGGCCGAATCTGTCGTTGGAGTGCTCGACGGGGGTGAGGTTGACTATCGGTCCCCAAGAGGCGTTCTGGCGGGGGCTGGAGTCGTCGAAGGTCCGGTAGTATATCGCCCCGCGCATGCCTCCCTCGGGATGGGGGTTCTTTCCCTGCCAGACAATGTGCAGCTTTCCATTCCACTCCAGTGCCGTGGTCTCGCTGGGCTCGACATCGGTCCAGTCCCAGGTGACCACTTTGAAGGTAGGAACTCTTTCGAAGGGGTCCCTGCGGAGGCTTTCCAGACCCAGATTGTCTTTCTGGGAAAGACTACCCTGGAGTGGAATCAGGAGGGTCGTCGCCGTGGAGATGAGGAGCCCTAGAATTCGCCCCCATATGAATTTCATGATGGGAGATAGTATAATATGAGATATTTAAAAAGAATGGAATCATTCTCTAATTTATTAAAATATATTGTGAGAGAATAGCGCGATAAACTCCACTCGGAGACAGCAACAGTTATTTCCCATCAACTGATTCAACCGATAGGATCCAATATGAAGACTGTTCGAAGCGTCCTTAACGAGCTCAAGTGGAGACCTAACACCGACTTTTCGAAGGTGACCGTGGAATATGTCCACCGCGGCGCGCCCGGGAATATTGCCTCTATCAGCGGCGGAGACATCATCTCTCTTGAGTCCTGGATGATGGTTGTGAGGCGCCCCGGCGCCTCTCCCGCCAATGGCGCGCCAGGGCCAGGCCGGGTGGCCATACCCTACCATAGGGTGGTCAGGGTGAGCTACAATGGGAAGGTGGTGATGGAGCGGGGGTCTGGAATGGCGAAAGGGGGAGAGGGAGGAGCCGTCGCCCGGGATGCCGGGGAATCCATCCAGGAGGGAGGGAGTGGTGGTGGAGGGGCGAAGCCAGGGGAGCGCTCGGCCGAGCCTGTGGAGACGAGGCCTGCAGCGACCAGAGAGGAGGAATAGCTGGTTGCGGGGTGCTCGATGAGGACCACAGTTATCGGCAGCTACCCCCTGAGCTACGAGGAGTTGGGGCCAGACGCGGTTGTCAGGGCAGTTGAGGAACAGATCGCCGCCGGTGTGGAGCTTGTCTCGGACGGGCAGACGCGGGGAGACATCATCTCGATATACGCGGGAATGATTGAGGGAATGGAGCTCAGGGCAGAGAGAACTGTTCAGAGTGGGGGGCATGGGGCGCGTCACATGGATAGCGCGGTGACCGGGGAGGTCGCGTGCGGAGCAGACCGCATGAGTGGTTGGGGCTCGATGGTGGCTGGTGGCGTGGGGAGGAGGATGTTCATCTCAGGCAGAATCTCACCCCGGGACGCTTCGATGCTCGTTGGGGACTTCAGGCTCGCTACAGCGACGGCTCGGGGAAGGGCCGGGGTGAAGGCGATTCTGACCGGCCCCGTGACGCTCGCGTTCTCCTCCGTTCTCGACACCAAGGTTTACAGCGGCTACAGGGACCGTCGGCTTTATATGGACCTCTCCGGGGCGCTTCTCGAGATAGCGCGGGAGCTGGAAAGGGCCGGGGCCAAGCACCTCCAACTCGACGAGCCATATTTCTCGATAGGGGTCCCCGTCGTACTCGCACGGGAGGCGGTGGAGAACATTGCGCTGGGCTTCAGGGGAGAGGTCGCCCTTCACGCATGCGGTGACGTGAGGAGAGCGCTGGACTGGATGCTCGGCCTGAAAGGCGTCAGGGTTCTGTCGCTCGAGTTCGCCGGAGCGCCCCAGAATCTTGAGGTAATTTCGAGAGAGAAGTTGGAGGGTTCCGGAAAGCTGCTCGGGTTCGGCTGCATTGACACCGCCTCGGAGCGGGTCGAGAGCGAGGAGGAGGTTCTGGGGCTCCTGCGGAGAGGCGCGTCTCTCGTGGGAGAAGAGAACATGGTAGCGCACCCAGATTGTGGCCTGAAGGGGCTCCCGCTCGAAGCGGCGAGGAGGAAGCTAAGGGTGCTCTGTGCCGCGGCGCGCAGTTTGTGAGGGCGCGCGATAGAAGGCTATCGCCGCGCGGAGGGGGCGGGAGTACGAGGGTCCAGAGGGCGCGGGACGAAAAATGAATGAAAAGGTTAATTATAACATTAGTGCATACTAAGCCGGATTCTGGCAGAGAGAAGGAGGACTCCAATGGCGGGGGAGGGCACCGGGACCGATGTGATGGAGGCCATAGGCATAGGCCTACCCCCACTTCCCCTCCTCCTCAAAGACGTCACCATCGAGACTACTATTTCCTCTGACGGAACCATCATAACCTACACTGTCAGGGTAGAGAACAACTCTGGCGAGCCCCTCGGAAGGCTCAGGGTCTCCCCCTCCGTGCCCCCTAGGATGTTCTCTCTAGATGAAGAATCAAGGACCCTACCGCCCATCGAGCCCGGTGGCTCCCAGAGCGCCGTCTTCGTCCTCAGGCCGCTTGAAGAGGCCTGGCATCTAGGCGTCGAGGGGCGCGCGCTGGCGGGGAAGGACGTGACCGTGAGAACGGTTCTGAAGTGCAGCGGGGGACGGGCCACGTACTTTCTCGAGGTCACGAACAACCGGAACTACTCAATACGCAAGCTCAGCGTCCGCCCGGTTCTGCCGAAGGAGTATGTTTCTACAGAAGAGTGCCGGGAAATTGAGCTCTTGGGCCCCAGGGAAATGCGGAAAATAGATTTCCCTATAATAACGAGGGAAGAGTGGGAACTCCTCCAGCAGCATGAGCAGAGTCTCCTCAGGCCTTTCTATTGCCCGCAGGAGAAGCCCCGGCGGAAGAAGCGTGGCTATCCGAGGACACACACCGCGGAGGAGATGACCGCTCTCCGCAAAACGCTGATGCTCGCGGAGTCCGACGAGGAAATTCTGGAGCACATAGGAAAGGAGCCAGTGCCGGAGGACGCGGTGGAGGACAATCTAGTTATAGATATAGAGGACTTCGAGGAGGAGCCCCCTCTAGAGGAGGACATCGAGTCTTACGTAGAGCCACCCATCGAGGAGGACGCTGTGGAGGAGGAGCCCATCATTCTGGGCATCAAGCTCGAGGAGATATCCGAGGAGGGGGCGGTGGAGGAAGAGCCTGACCTAAGTTACGAGCTCCCGATGGAGGAGGTGTCGGAGGAGGAGCCTTGGGAGGAGGAGCTGGAACATGAGGTGGTGAAGATGGTGAAGCCCTTGGGGCCGGCGGGGGCTAGAGCTGAGGAAATAGAGACAGAGGACCTTGAGATGGACCTCTGAGCGCCTGGGCACCTCTTGGAGGCCAGAATATTGGGGTGCCGGTCATAAAGGTTTTAAATTCATGGAGTATGTTGCTCTAGAAGGAGGAAAGGAGTTGGACCTCTCTGGAAGAGATATTGTGTCCATCAGGGACCTCACCAAAGAGGAGATCATCGCCATCCTGGAGCGCGCCGAGAAAGCCCTACCTGTGGCGCGCGGCGAGAGGGGGAGCAGGGCGCTAGAAGGCAAGATTCTCGCCACCCTTTTTTATGAGCCGAGCACGAGGACCAGGCTCTCATTCGAGAGCGCCATGCTCAGGCTCGGGGGATCCGTCATCGGCTTTGCCGAGGTTTCAGGTGCCTCCGTTGCAAAGGGAGAAACGCTCGCCGACACGGTCAGGATGGCCGAGTCGTATGCCGATGTTATAGTCCTCAGGCATCCACACGAGGGAGCCGCAAGGCTCGCCGCCGATTTCTCCTCGAAGCCTGTCATAAACGCTGGGGATGGTGCGGGCCAGCACCCGACCCAGACCCTTCTGGATCTTTTCACGATTAAAATGGAGAAGGGAGATATCGCCGAGAACAATGTGGTACTAGTCGGGGATCTCAAGTACGGCAGAACCGTCCATTCCCTCTCCTACGCCCTCTCGCTCTTTGGAGCGAGCGTGACCTGCGTCGCTCCACCCTCACTCCAGATGCCCCCCGAAATCGTGTCCCAGCTGCGCCAGATGGGCGCGCGGTTCAACCAGTCCGACTCGCTAGAGAGCGTGATTTCCGGCGCGGACGTTCTCTATGTTACCCGCATTCAGCGGGAGCGTTTCCCCGACCCAGAGGAGTACAGAAAGGTCGAGAACGCCTACAGGATAGACAACAGCCTCCTCGCCAACGCCAAAAAGAGCCTGATCGTGCTCCACCCCCTGCCAAGGCTCGCGGAGATAGCACCGGAGGTGGACAACGGTCCCCACGCTAGGTACTTCAAGCAGGCCTTCTACGGCGTTCCTGTCAGGATGGCCCTTCTGTCGATGATTCTTGGCAAAGAAGAGGTGTAGGGGTAATGAGGGAAGTCAAGGTCACGCCTATAAAAAACGGAACAGTGATAGACCACATCACGCCCGGTATGGCCCTCCATGTTCTCAGAATCATCGGGATATCCGAGACGGGCGTGCGCTCAACGGTCAGCGTCCTTATGCACGTTCCGAGCCACAAGGTAAAGTTCAAGGACATTGTCAAGGTAGAGGACCGGGAGCTCGACAAGTCCCAAGTGGACAAAATCGCGCTCATCGCGCCTGACGCGACGATAAACATCATCAGGAACTACAATGTGGTCGAGAAGTACCACGTCGAGCCGCCCCAAGAGGTGGTCGGTTTGGTGAGGTGCGAGAACCCGGGATGCATCTCCAACGCCCCGAGGGAGCCTGTGAAGAGCAGATTCTCAGTGGTGTCCAAGAGCCCCCTCAGGCTCAAGTGCCACTATTGCGAGAGGGAGACCACCGAGATCGCCAAAAACCTCCTCTGAGCCGCACCGGGCCACCACCAGACCCTCGCACGCCGGGGGGCGAGAGCTTTTAGAACCGGATAACACTCCCCCTGAACCTCCTGCCCTCGATGGCTGCGCTCAGGCTCTTCAGGTCCCTGCCATCGAGCACGCAAGTCGTTATACCAGAGCGGGCAATCAGCCGAGCCCCCAGCGGATCCACGACGCCCTTCGAGCCGGCCTCATGGGCCATCCCCCCGACTATTTCTATAAGCCTGGAAGGTGTGAGGCGCCGGAGGAGCTTGGCCCGCGGGTCCCTGTGCGGGTTGGAGGTGTAGACACCGGCCACATTGGTGGTGATGACTATTCGCTCCGCTCCGGCCTTCTCCGCAGCGAAGACTGTCACGGCATCGGTGGTGTGGCCGGGATGCGTCCCCCCCATAACTACGATTGGGTGCCTGTGGGAGGCCGCCACAGCCTCGTCCAGGTCCTCCGCGACCTTCGGGTAGGCTCTTTTGCGAACCGCCGCCAGAAGGACGCTGGCGTTCAAACGGGTGACCCTTATGCCCACCTCGTCAAGGAAGGTCTCGTCCGCGCCTAGGGCCCTGCACAGGCCGATGTATCTGCGCGCCTGCTCCCCGCCCCCGACCACGACGAGTAGTCTGTGCCTCCTCGCTTTCCTCAAGAGGAGGGATGCGAGTTCTTTTATAAAGGCGGGGTCGGGATTCTCCGGGAACAGGACGGAGCCCCCGATTGAGATCGCAACAATCGTCATGATGACCGGATTCCGGTCCCGAGTATTAAGCCTGAGCATCGGGACATGGAGAGCCTCCCGTCTTGTCCACCCATCTGAAGAAAAAGATGGAAGCGACCCCTCTCTAGATGGCTCGGATGAGCCTATCTCCCCTCTCTCGCCCCGTGCACCGCCGCCATGAGTTCACGTACCAGTCTCGCTCCAAGAGCGGCAGTATTGCCCGTGTCGTAGCCGGGCGAGATCTCGACGATGTCGAAGCCGACGAGCCTGGGCGCCAGAAGTCTTATGGCGTCCCTGACGTCCCACGGAGTCAAACCAAAGGGCTCCGGGGTGCCTGTGGCTGGGGCGTAGGCAGGGTCTAGTGCGTCCATGTCAAGACTCAGGTAGATGCTCCTCCGCCCCACCCAACGGAGGGCCTTCCTTACAGCGGGTCCGATGCCGCCGCGCCTAACCTCCTCCGCGCCTATATACTTGAACCTGCCCCTATACCTCCCGTTTATATCCTCCATCTCCTCCCGGGAAACAGACCGGACCCCTATGGGCACCACGGCCTCCGGCCCAACGAGCTCGCTACACCGCCTCGTGGCGCAGGCGTGGCTGTGCCTGAGCCTCAGGTACTCATTCCTGAAGTCCATGTGGGCGTCCAGGACGATGACACCGATGTCCACTTTCTCCTTCATCGCTCCCACAGCGCCCGGGGTCAGGGAGTGCTCCCCGCCCAGGAGGACGGGAAAGGAGCCGCCATCGAGAATTCCCTCCGTCGCCCTCCGGACCTCCTCCACGAGCTCCTCCGGCGGGCCGACCTCCTCCAAGTTGCCAGCGTCGTGAATCTGAATGTCGGTGAGGTCCACACCGAGCTCGGGCAGATAGGTCTCGAAGTTCCAGGAGGCCTCTCGAATAGCATTGGGTGCGAACCTTGCTCCCGGCCTGAAGGAGGAGGTGGTGTCGTATGGCACTCCCAGAATCACGAACCCGGCGCCTTTCCGGGCGGCTCTGGCATCGGCGAATACGGTGGGGCGGGCCCCCATGGTCTCCTCAGAGCCTCATTATCTTACGCTTTTCGAGCGCAACAACGTACATGACCTCTTGCCCCTCCTTTATCGACCCCTTGAGCTCCGGGTCGAGGGGGAGCTCGAACTGCTCGTAGGTGGTCATGTCCATGAGCTGGACGATGTCCCCCTGAATCGCCAGCACCTGAGCGCTCCTCTTGTCAATTATCGGCACACCGACCTTGTGCTTGACTGGGTAGACGACGGATCTCGTTTTCCCGTCGAAGAGGCCGATTGCGTCTATCCGGGCCTTGGCCTCGCCATGTTTCCCCGGTTTGGATGTTGTGATGCTGAGAATCTTGCAGGGCTCTTCGTCTATGATGATGTAGCGGCCCTCCTTGAGCTCCCGGACCTCCGCAAGTGTCCTCGACATATTTATCGGTGAGGGAAACCGGCCGGTCCTTTAAATATTTTATGAGGCCATTTTACGAAGGGATCCTATATCTTAGCAGAGCTCCTGCTCCTCCCAGGCTGGCCAGCTTCCTGCCCGAATCGTGTGCGGTGGAGACCACCATGTATTCGGCTCCTGTGCGCTTCGCCAGCTCAAAGAGTCTGTCGGCCCGGCCACTCCTCATCAGCTCGTCGGTGACTAGAAGCCTGAGAACCGCCCCCGCCTCAAGCGCCGTCTCGACCTCTTTGAGACCGTACGTCGCGGGACCGTCCCTCGCCACCTCGGTGAGGAGCTGCTCGACGGCGGCGGTCTCCTGCGCCACGCGGGTTGCCGCGATCACCCTCGACACAATGTCCCGCTTCATCATCTCGTATATGCCGGGCATCCCGGCCTGGCTGGTTCCCTCAACGGTGCAGCCCTCGAAGAGCTCGGGCCTTCTCTCCTTGCCCCACCTCACGAACTCGTCCCTTGTGAAGCCGGGGCCGCAGATGACGACTGGCCCCTCCTTCTTGACCTGCGCAAGCGTCGCCAGAACGTCACCGAAGTATTCCTCCTTGGCGCGCTCCCGGCCCCCTTGGTCCTTCCCCGGGAGACGGGAATGGACCGTAGCCACCCACTTGACGCCATGGTGGTGAAGGGTGGCCAGCGTCGCCTCCTCGTCGTCGATGGAGATGAAAGTGAGCAATGGTCTGGCCGTTGCCTCCACCGCCTCTTTGATGAGCTGAATCTGGTGATCCTTCCAGTCCTCCTTGGTTATCGAGACCTCCATCCCCTTCTCGAGATTGAGGGTGTGGTGGCCCCCAACGTCGTCCGGCCCCTCTCTTATCGGTCCCCCTACCCTCAGCCTGTCAGAGAATTCGCTGAATTCTATGTCCTGTGCCTCGACTTCGAGCCACATCCTCCTCTTCTCGCCTCTCTCCTGCCGAATTCGGTCCCGGCCCGTCTCCTCCCTCCGGGCGCTCATCGCGCCGACACGGTCACCACGCTCAATGATGTTGTAGAGGTGCCATAGGTCGTCGAGGTTGTCTATGAAGAGCTTCAGCTTCAGTCCCTTTGGGTCTCGGTAGATTACTCTCACCCATATCAGTCCTCCGCTCCAACCGCCCACTCCACAATCGGGGCGAAAGTAAAGTCCTTAACGACGCTCAGCTCCCGGATAGAGAGCGGCGTGAGGCGGGGTTCCTCTGTAAAATATCCCTTGTCTAGGTGGATTTTCAGGAATTCCGTGTAGATTCTCTGGAGGGCTGAGAAGTCCTTAACCAGCCCCATTACCACGCCCTCTCTTCCGCTGATGAGATGGAGAAAGGCCGGAAAGGCCCTCAATGCCCCCTCGATCGCCTTTGCCCGCTCGCCCACGGATGTGGCCGGTCTGAACTCTAATTCCCACAAGGCGAGAATCTCCGGTCCAAGCCTCCTGATGTCCGGGACCGCCACCGTTAGGAGCAGGCCTGCCTTCCCCAGCCTCCTCCGAATTCTGCTTACGGACTGTCTGGCGACGCCCACTTTCTTCGCTAGGGCTCTGTCCGATAGCTCCGGGAATTTGACCAGACCACAGTAGACCGCCCTCTCAACCCGGCTCAGGTGGACCGGCCCGTCCTTCCCCGCGTCGGTGGGTGACGCCGGCTCCGGCGGCGGGCCCTGAATTCCGAGCGAGTAATGGGCTGTGGACGCGAAATCTAGGAAGCGGACAAGGCTCATGTGGCTGAGGGGCAGAATCGTTGCAGGCCTTCCTGCGGAGCCTGGGGCTAGGGCACCTCTCTCAGTCAGGAGAGAGTGGAGCCTCTCCGAATCGCTCCAAGCTTGGGTGAAATTGGTGCACATCGAGAGGCAGATGAGGTTCAGGCGGTCGGCGATGGCAAAGAAAACGCTCCCGATCTCCGCGAGGGGGCCCTTCATGGCCCTTAGCAAAGCCTCCCTGGGTTTGCAAATGTTTAACCTAGCTCGCGCCACGCAGAGCAGCTCCCCGCCCAGCCGACCTAGTATGGGGACCCTCACGACCCTATACCAACCCTCGCTCCTCAGCTTGCGGCGCGCGGCCGTGAGCGTCGGGCTTTTAAGGCCCAGCACTCTGGATAGAAGGCGGTCACTGAGCTCCGGATGGCGCACCAGACCGTAAAGAGTCAACCTCTCATTCCAGGAAAGGCCCCCAAGCTCCATCTCTCCGGCAACAAGGGCGTGTTGTGAAAAAAAGGTTCCGGTGGGGAGGCCATTACGCCGCTCTACCACGCGAGATGATAATAGCAATGAACAGCGCAACTAGTGCGAGGAGCGGGCCGGGGCCGGGGGCCGGCTGCTCCGGCTCTGGGGAAGGCCTCGGCCAGACCTCGAGCGCTCTACTGAGGTGGTTATTTGACTCTGTCGCCTCCTCAGGGTCAACGTCGTGCACGAGCGCGTGCACTTCGTGCTCTCCCAGAGCGGCCTCCCAGTGCACCACCGCAATTCTTGTTGAATTGGCGGGCACCGTCACGACCACGCGTCCAAGCAGCGAGGCCGAGAGGGGGTTGCCGTCGTAGAAGCTGACCGTGCCCCGGGCCTCCCTCTCTCCGATATTCCTCACACGCGCTTGAATGGATATCACCGTTCCATTGTAGGGTCTTGAGTTCGAGAAGACCAGTGCCTCGACCACTAGGTCCGGTCTGGCATATACCCTGAGCGATGTCGATGCTTCGTTGTTGGTGGAGTCCGCGTCCCAGGGGCTGATGTCGAGAAGACGGACGGTGATGGCATGGGTGCCGGCGGGAAGGGACCAGCTCACCGTTGCGTTCCAGCTAACTTTGACCGATATCCTTACGCTCTCGGACACGTGACTCGGGGAGCTGAACTCCACCGTGGCGCTTGCGCTCCCAGCGCCGAGGTTCCGCACTATAGCGCTGATCAACACCTCCCGCCCCGCGGAGGGCTGTGGAGGGGAGAAGAAGATGTCGGCGGGGACGATGGAGAGGTCTGGAGGGTTGGGCATCGCAACCTCGAGCTCGTCTTGGGCGCTGGCGCTCAGGTTCCCCAGAATCATTCTTGCCTTCACCATATATCTCCCCGGCTCTCCGGGCGCCTGGATGGTGGCAGAGTAGTAGCCCCTCCTGTCCGTTCTGGTGCTGCACATCGCTCCCCCGATGCTTAGCTCGACATATTCTCCTCCAGCTGCGACGCCCGTGTCGAGGCGGGCTCTGCCGGAGGCCGTGAAGGTGTCGTTAGTGCTGACATGCTCGGGGGAGAGTGTGAGGGTGAGCTCGAGCGCGTGCGGTGGGGTGTTGTTCACAGTGAACTCGACGGAGAGTGTGGGGGAGTAGCCTGCTCCGTCGAACGCCCTGCATTGAATCGTGTGAGCGCCATCAGGGAGCGTGGTGGTGTCGAGGGCGAACACCCAGGCCTCTGTCCCGTTCGCGGGGGCCCAAGAGGCTCCATCGACCCTTAGCTCCACGAGCACCGTCCCGGGCGAGGCCGAGCCGGAGACATTGACCTCGCCCGCGACAACGTCGTTCTGGCCTGGCCACTCGATGCTGACCGATGGCGCGCGTGCCTCGCCCGCGCATGGCAGGTGGAAGGGAAGCACGACGATGAGAACCAATGCTAACGCCGCTTTAAATCTCACGCCTACCTAAACGATTTTCTACGGCTTAAACCATTCCCCGCCACGTGAGGGTGGCGCCTGAGTGCGTCCCCTGCTTGATGCGCAGGGTGATATACGAAGCGGAGCTTGTGAGCCCATCCAAGGTGCCGGCCGCCATCCTGGCGGCCTGCCGGGTCTTCTCGACAAGGTACAGGCCAGACAGGGTATCCGCTCGTCTGGCCACCGAGGTCCATAGGGAGGTCTACAGGGTGCTGGGGTCGAGGGACCCCTACCGGGAGGTCAAGAGGAAGAGCAACGAAATAGTTCTGGGTCTCCTCCCCCACGCCCGGCGCTTGGTCTCACAATCCGCGGATACCCTCGAAACCTCCGCCCTGTGCTCCATCGCCGGCAACATCCTCGACTTCGGCATCCGCTCTGATGTGAAGGGGCCGGAGGACCTCCTGCCGATGTTCAAAAAAATCATTGCCCAAGGGCTTGCGGTCAATGACCTCCCGAGAGCGCGCCGGTACCTGCGGAGGGGCGCTAGGGTGCTCTACTTCGCCGATAATTGCGGCGAGATAGTGCTGGACACACTCGTGCTCCGCTCGCTGCGCTCCCTGGGGTGTTGGGTGTCCCTAGTCGTCAAAGGGGAACCGATTCTCACCGACGCAACCCTCGAGGATGTCGAACAGCTCGGGCTCAGGAATGAGGCCGACGAGGTGCTCGACACCGGGTGCTTCGCTGTGGGGATTGACTTTGAGAGAGCCCCGCGCGCGCTCAGGCGAGCCCTGCGGAGCGCGGATTTGATTATTAGCAAGGGTATGGCGAACTTCGAGTCCTTCTCCGGAACTGGGCACGGGCCTATCATCCATCTGATGAGGTCAAAGTGCGCTCCCGTCGCGAGGGCCGCGGGCGTCCCGCTGGACGCGAACGTGGCTAAGCTCTGCGCCAAGGGGGCGAGGGAACGTCGTGCCTTCCGATGAGATATCCGCGGCTGCCTCGCCCTTAGATACCGGGTATTACCGGCAGGAGGAATCTTGCGCTCTCGATCACAGCCACGCCCACCACAGCCGCGAGCCATACAATGAAGACCAGATGCCAGAGGGCGCCGGCCCTGTGGCCGCCACTGATGATTCTTGTCATCACGGCCGAGACCGACGCGTGGGCCGTTACGAACAGAATGGCGATGAGACTGAGGGCGTCGAAGTTGAAGACGCCCGCGTTCAGAATCATCAGGCTCCTGACATCGAGCCCGCCCATCGTCCCACCCCGGCTCAGGGTCTCGGTGATGCCCACCGCGAGCTCGTCGAAATTCCTGAGAATCACGAGGGTCAGGTAAAGCACCATCGATATGACTGCGCTCAGGCCATAGAGAAGGCCCGTCAGCGTAGAGGCCGAGACGTACCTCATTTTTCTCAGGCCCACGATTTTCAGGAAGTTGTCGCTGATGAGCTGGCTCACCTTCTTCGGGTTTCCGCCCTGCCTGACACCCTCGATATACATCTCCGTGAATTTCGATATCAGCTCGGAGAGGGTCTCGGCGCTGTAGTACTCCCAGGCCTTGTGCCTGAGGATTCTGAGGGAGAGCCTCTTGTAGAGGTCGTCGACGTTCTTCGTCAAGGGGCCGAAGTCGTGCCTCCGGAGCCTCGAAAGGGGCACGGTGATGTCCTTGCTGGTGGCGGCCACGGCGGCGCCGAGCGAGCGAAGGAATGCGGCGAAATTCTCGTCCCGGCGCTTTATCTTCTCCTCCTCCATGTTGACATAGTGCCCCGGGACCACCCAGGGAGAAAGGATGAATGCGATGGCGAGGGGGATATAGACCGTTCCTGTGAGGGCGACGATGACGAAAAAGACGATTGCCAGTGTGGCCGCTATCCCTAAACCCTCAACAATCACGATGTGCCTCTCGGGATAGGCGAAATCGCTGACAGTCAGCATGACGAGGCAGGTAATGCACGAGACGAATAAGAGGAGGCCACTTGGCTTTGAAGGGGGTATGAGGAGCACGATGATTGTGAATCCGATGCTTAGGAAAAATGAGGCGTATAGGCTCTTGCGAATCATGACGTGGACCGGAGTGACGATAGGCATATTGTGCCAGATGTTCTCCCCGGGCACGACCACGCTCAGAATGAGCAGGAAAATGACCTCGACCACGAGAAAAACCGCGATCGCGCCGGCTAGCCAGAGATTTGGGTCCTCGCCCGGGATGAGAAAAGGTGCTAGTGTAGCGAACACGAGAACGAAGAGAGTCGCCACGACGATGGAAACGAATATCTCCTTCATCCACTCGACAATCGTCATCGCACCCTGGTACTTCAGGGCGTAGGCGTTCATCACGACGGTCTGCTCCGTTTGGAAGAATTGCTCTGCAGGCTCTCCCCCCTCAACCGCGTGCGCGAGTCTGTTTAGGAAGTCCGCCAGCAGGTCGCTGGGCGTCGTCTGGGCCACGAAGCGGCAGGCGCGCTCCAGGCTCACGTTCCACTTGTCAACCATAACATATATTTTGTTAATCTCGACCGCCAGGGAGCGATACTCCCTCATCTTCGACAGAATGTCGAACATCTCCTTCCGGGCCGACTCGGAGGCAGCGAGCACGCCCAGACGCGTGATGAAGAGGTGCATGTCGCGGTCTATCTCCGACCCGCGCCTCTCCCACCTCATCAAGGGGTAGAAGAACATCACCGCAAAAACCAGAACGGCCAGTGAGAGGAATGGGACGAGGATGAGAGGCGACTCGAAGAACGAGGGGAAGGCGAGCACCGCGGCCGCCTCAAAGAGAATGGCAACAAGGGTCAGGATGAAAGTGTAGGCGAACCAAGTCCTCGCCGGGATTCTGAGCTCCTCCTTATAGGCCGTCTCGAGCTTGCCCACCGGGTCACCTGCGCCATCGAATAGGGCTGGAGGATTATATAATGTTCGCAGGTGGATTTCAGCCCCCGAAAATCAGCCTCCGAAGTGGGTCAAGAATTCTCAACCATGAATCCAGAAGGAATATCAGGAGAAGCACGAGCGCCGTGGCGGAGATTCCGATGCCCGCGTACTTTGCCCTTCGGGCCTCGTACCTCAGAATCTCCTCCTGGGCATTGAACTTTTCCAGCTGCTGCTTCTGCACACCCTCGATATACTTATCCATGTAGTTGAGTCGCCTCTCGAAGTCGTCTAGCTTCACGTCGATGTTGTAAAGGGTCGCCTTTATCATGTCAAGAGCTTGCCTGTCCTCTGGGGCCATCTCGTACCGGACCTGTGTGGGGGCACCCACCCCCGCCTCGCTCGGGCGCTCCGTCGCGCCGCCGGGCCGGTATATTGGCACCGCACCCGCACCTGCCGTCGGGTCGTATATTGGAATTCCGGCGGGTTGGGGGGTCTCCCCCGCCGCTTCCTCCGCGACGGCGGCGAGCTCCTCCGGGGAGCGGTATCTGCGCAGAACATCGAGCAGTTGCTCGTGCTCCCCGTACCTCCTCCCGCTCTCGCTCTTCTCGAGCTCGTCGGCTAAGGTCGCCAGGAGCTCCTTCACGCCCGAGAGCCTCGCCGCGGTCTGGGTGAGCTGCTTCTCGAGCCAAGGGTTGGTCTTTGAAATCTCCAGGAGGTTTTTCTCCTCCTCCCCTGTCTGAGCTCTGGTGGCCTCGAGTAATGCCCTGAGGAGGGCGATCTTCATGTCCCTCTTGACCGCCAGCTTTGCGTCGTAGGTTGCGTCTTCCTTCCTGTAGCTCCTCAGCGGGGGGAGGCCTATGAAGTTGTGGTGCTCCCTGCTCTTGAGGAGGTCCGCGACGAGGTCGGGGGAGGCCCTGCTCACCTCGATTTTTGGCTGCGGGGAGTTGTACTTGAACGTGACCGCAACCGCGCCGTTGGGCAAAATGAAAGCCCGGACATGGTGTGGGTGTCCCCTATAAAATGCTGGACGGGCTGCCTCGGGGTAGTCGGGCTTTATCGTGTCCCGGTAGGCAGCTATGTAGGCCGTCAGGTACTTCTCTAATGTCTTTTCTGTCACCTCGGCCATTGGAGCCTCGCCGGTCGTCCTGTACTTCTGGAGCTCTGTGAGGAGGAACTCGTGGTCCGAGTACCTCTCTTCCTCCTCCATCCTCCTCAGCTCTTCCCTGAGCTTCTCCAGGGGCTCCCTGGTCGTGCTTAACTTGTCCACAACGCCCAGCAGCTGCCTCTCCAGCCATGGATTCGTCCGGGCGATGTCTCGAATCTCGCTGACCACGCTCTCCAGGCTGCTCCGGACCGTCTCTAGGCCGGCTCTGTAGGCACCCAGGCGGAGGTCGCTCGAGAGGGCGATTTCCGCGTCCCGCCGGCCATCCTCTTCCGTGAAGGCCTTGAGAGGCGGAAGGCCGAGCATGTGGGAGTGCTCCCGCTTCTGGAGTCTGGCCCTGACGGCCTCAAAGCTCTCCTTCCCGACCTCGATTCTGATCTCCCTCGAGTTGAAATAGAAAAGAGCAACCACGGAACCGTTTGGCAGAATCGAGGCTCTGACGTGGAAAGGATAGCCTTTTACGAAGGGGGGTACCGCTGCCTCCTCCACCTTCCGGGAGCTGGCTCCCTCCATGTAGCTCTCTATGTAGCTCTTGAGATAGAGCTCCACGCTCTTCGCATCCGGCAGCGCCAATCCCTTCTCCTCCAAGTCGCAGGTGTATACGTTTGTGGAGGGATATAAATCTGGTATATAGTTGGAATTCGGGCCTCAGCAGACGACCGAGCTCCAAGCCGATGATTCTTTCTCGGCCCTCTTCCTGAGTTCCACCAGCTCTAGGACCTTCTCCGCTATGTGCTCCGCGGCCAGACCGTACTTCCAGATCAGCTCCCAGGGCTGGCCCGATTCACCGAATACGTCCGGGACACCGATCATTCTCATAAAATAGGAGCGGCGATACAATGTGTCGGAAGTCGCTAGCGCGCCCGCGACGATGTTCCCGAAGCCGCCCCTCTGGTGCTCCTCGGCCGTGACCAGGAGGCCGGTCTCGGCCGCGGCCCTGCATATCGCCGCGGTGTCGAGCGGCTTAATCGTGTGGACGTTCAGGACCCTGACCTCCAGACCCTTCTCCTTTTTGAGAATGTAAGCGGCGCGCATCGCCTCAGGGACCTCCGGTCCGCAGGCTATGATCGTTGCGTCCTCATTCTCGCTGGCATATCTGTCCGCCGGGATTGTCTCAAAGGCATCAACGAACTTCTCCGCTTCCTTTCTGAACCGAATCACGTTTGCGGTCCCGAAGACAAAGGGCGTCTCCGGCTTGGTAACTATTGGTGTCGCCTCCCTCGCAAACCTCACGCAGCAGGGGCCTTTGACCTTGAGGATTATATGCTCTGTCGCCTTCGCCGTCTCGATGGAGTCCGCGGGAACGGTAACGTGCATGTTGGGCAGAATGGATGTGATGGTTATGTCCTCGAGCGACTGGTGCGTGGCTCCGTCGGGTCCCACAGAAACACCGCCGTGCGCGACCGCAATCTTCACGTTAAGATTGCCGTAGCAGACGGTGGTCCTAAGCTGGTCCCAGTTGCGCCCCGTCGCAAAGACGCCGTAGGAGCCGATCACGGGTATTTTTCCCTCCTTCGCCATCCCCGCCGCCATGGTGGTCATGTTCTGCTCTGCGATTCCTACGCTGACCCACCTATTCTTCCTTTCCGGATGGCGAGGCTTGTAGAACTGGCTGATACAAATCGAGTCAGATATGTCGGCTCCGAAAGCCACGACCCTAGGGTCCTCCCCCACCTTCTCCAGCGCGTCCCCGAAGCCCATTCTCGTTGGCCTCATCTCCACCTTCATGATTTCCTGGGAGTTCCACCAGTACGGCCTCTTCTCCCTCGGAATCTTGCTCCCGTACTGCGCGGCTATCCTGTCAGCCTCCTCGTTCCCGAGCCTGAGCATCCTATCAACCCAGGCCGGGTCCGCGCCGAGCTCTTTGAGCGCCTTCAAACCCTCCTCGAGCTTCGGGGCCTTCCCGTGCCACTCAGGCCTGTTCTCCATGAAGCTTACGCCCTTGCCCTTCACCGTCGTGAAAATCACGCAGGTCGGCTTGCCCTTCGTCTCGCGGGCCCGCTCCAGTGCCTTCACGACGGCCTCCATGTCGTGCCCGTCGGCCTCGATGACATTCCAGCCGAAGGCCCTATAGCGGTCGGCGAGGGGGTCGATATTCATTACGTCGCAAACCCTTCCATCTATCTGGAGTCCGTTCTTGTCCACTATCGCTGTCAGATTGTCTAGGCAGTAGTGGGCGCCCGCCTCCGCTGCTTCCCATATCGAACCCTCCTGCTGCTCACCGTCGCCCATGACCACATAGACCCTGTAGCCCTCGCCGTATATCTTGGCATTCAGGGCGCAGCCGACAGCAATGCTGAATCCCTGCCCCAGGCTGCCCCCCGACATCTCGATGCCCGGGAGCTCGAGCCAGTTTGGATGGCCCTGGAGAGGGGAGCCGAGTCTCCTGAATGTGACGAGCTTCTCCTCGGGAAAGTAGCCCGAGAGGGCCATTATCGAGTAAATTGCTGGCGTGATGTGGGCTTTGGAGAAGAATATCCTGTCCCGACCGGGCCACCTTGGGTTCGATGGGTCGTGGCGAGCGACCCTGAAGTAGAGCGCTGTGAGGAAGTCCGCGGCCGAGAGTGAGCCTCCGGGGTGCCCGGAGCCGGCAGAGGTCGTGCAGAGGATTATGTCCTGCCTCATCCTGTGCGCGATTTTCTTCAGCTCGTCGATGGAGTAGCTCCTCTCCTCACCTGTGCTCGAGTCCGTTATACCCATTTTCCGTCCCTGCCTGATGGGGCGGAATTAATGTTCGATTAATAATATATTTCCTAGTCCGGAGATTCAAATTGCCACAAGGTAGCAGGCAGCGCGCGGCCTCCCTCGTTCTCCTGCGCAGCAGAGAAAACCGCGGATTCCTGGAGGTGCGGCTCAGGCCGTCGCTCTCCTCCACTCCCGTATGGACGAGGCGCGCCCGCAGGATGGGCACTTCAGGCCCGGAAAGGGCGCCCCACATTTGATGCACCGCAGCTCGGATGAGAGCGTTGGGGAGCCACACGAGGGGCAGGGGGCGAGAAAGCTCTCGTGGGCCGCACACCAGCCCGCGCCAGCGGATACCCCGCACGAAGGGCACCGGAGCGTCATGCTCTTTAGAGGTGCCCCGCAGGAGGGGCAGTTCCTCACCACGACCTCCCTCGGCCCGACGAGCTTCCTTATCAGAGCTGGTCCAGCGGCCTCAGCAACGGTAATGTCGGTCGGTCTCGGCGCGGACCATACCAACTCCTCCGGGGCCCAGCAGATATAAACCAGCAAAACCGCTAGCATAGCCTCAGAGGCGGTATAAACTAGAAAACCCACGCTGCCGTCTTCGGCGCTCCAGACTAGCCAGCCCGCGGCGGCCGTGTTCGAGAAGACGAAAAAGAGGATGGTAGCGAGCATCCAGATTCCGAGCGGCGACTTTGTCCCAAGAACGGATCTCATTGTCCTAACCCTCAGAAGGATGTTGTAGATGAGCGTTAGGGCCGCGAGTTCGAGGAGGAGGCCTATTATGGCTGCAACCACCCTTGAGCTGAGGAGCCTGTCCCCCCTGCCAGCGAGAAGCAGCACCCCGAGCGCCGATGATCCATATACTCCGGCCAGCCAGAGGCTGTAGGGCCACATGTGGGGCAGGCCGAGGTACAGGCAGAGAAGGGTCAGGACTGAGAAGAACATCCAGGAACTTGTCCTGAATATCGGGGGTACAATTGTATCTGGTAGGAGGCCCATGACCGTTGCATGGAAGGCACAGATGAGCGCCCCGAAAGCGAGCTGGTTCCGGGAGTCAATTTTCGTACCGTCACCATCTCTCTGTGTCTCTGGCACGACCCAGTAATCGTTTTGCGATTATATGCAATTTCTCATCCGTTACCAACCTAGGCAGCTAGGCCTGTCACGCCCCGATGAGCCATATGAGCCGCCCATCGACCCCAGCTACGAATTCCGGGAACCCGTGCCGAGAAGGGATATGGTCAGAAAAACACTCGCTATCTGCGTCTTGTGGCCACGAGGTACGCCACCACCATGACGAGAAATGCTAGAGCCGGTATGAAAAAGCACATCATCTCTGGAGAGGGCGAGGCCCGGGCCGGGTCCTCGTTGTAATAGATGGTTCTTTTTTTAACAACAATCGTGAAGACGTGGGTGTCGCTGTCCTTCCCGTCTGAGACCCTGACCCTGACCTGCACGGTCGTGCCCTCATCGAGTCTGTCGGGGACCCATGTCAGGACGCCGGTGGTCGAGTTGATGAGCATTCCGGGCGGGCCGAGCTCGAGGGTGTAGGTCAGGGTGTCGTTGTCTTGGTCAGTGTAGTTGATGTCGTAGTAGTAAAGCTGGCCGACCGTCGCGTTCAGGACATCGCTGCCAGTGAAGACAGGCGGGTGGTTCACCGGCGGGATGTACCTCCTCACCTCGATTGAGAAGCCGGTGGTGTTGCTGAGCCCCGTCTCGTCTCGGACAATTACAGAGACGAACTCCGTCCTGTTGGCGAACTCCTCACCGGGGACCCAGGATATCACGCCTGTGAGCTGGTCTATCGTCATCCCCCTCGGGGCAATATCGAGCGAGAAAAACACCCTCCCACCGTCGGGGTCCACGGCGTCGATGTCACAGGTGTAGAGCTCTCCAACTGTCGCTGTGAGCACGGGAGACCCCATGAACTCAGGCGCCCTGTTTTGGGGTGGGCCGACCTCAACGGTGAATGTCTGGGGGGTTGCCGTGGTGATTCCGTCCGTTGCGTATATAGTTATTATCTGAGTCCCCGTTTTTGTAGGTGTCCAGGTGAATACGCCTGTATCCGGCGTTATATTCATATTGTCTATTTTATAAGTGATATAATAGGTAATAGGGTCGTTGTCTGGGTCAGTGGCGTTGGCATCGTAGATATAGTCCTGTCCTACATGGGCCGTTGTCGGAGGGGTGCTTGTGAAATACGGGGGCTGGTTTGCGCCTCTTGCTACCGGAAAGAAAATACCGAAGCACGCGAGCCCCAGGGCGAGCGTGAGAGCCCATCTGGCGCCCATGTGCCTTTGTATGCCAGAGGTGGTATTTAACGCTGTGGTTGTGAGTCCATTGGGGGGCGAGGGCCTGAGTGCCACCTGCTGGACCAGAAGGGGGGCAAGGTAAAGAATCTTGACCTCCGCACAGTCCCCGCGATGAGCATGGCCAGCGCAGCGAGCGCTGCGCCCACGCCCGGAACTCCACCGCTCCCACTTTCCGGAAGCACCACCACCGTTACCCTCGCGGTTGAGTAAAAGCCAAGGTCGTCCGTCACCGTGAGTTCCACTATATATACCCCCGGTCTCGCATAGACGTGACGAATCGACGGAGAAGCTGTGGTGCAAGAGTATCCGTCTCCGAAGTGCCAGCTGTACTTAACCACCTCCCCGTCCGGGTCGAAGGAACCGGAAGCGTCCAGCCCAACGGCCTCTCCAGTGAGCGCTATCCTTTTCGCCGTTGACACAAGCGCTGTCGGGACCCGGTTGACCCTCACGGACCAACTGTGTGTCGCGCTCCTCTCCCCATCGCTGGCCACGACCGTTACATTAAACAGACCCGGAGCCCCTCGATGCGCAAATATATACTCCATCGAGGTCTCACCGATGATCGCGGCTCCGTTGAGATACCACTGAAGCCTGACCTCCGCGCTATCCCTGTCGCGCACCAATGCCGTGAATATCTGCCTTCCTCCTGATGGCAAAATCAGCGTATCCTCTCCTGGTTCGACCAGGCAGAACTCAGGAGGCCAGTCGAAGCGGAAGACCCTCAGCTCCCACTCCCTCGCGTCCATATGGCCGCCGTCGTTCACCTCCACCGTTACTGTATGGAGCCCCGCCGAGAGGGCTCCGGCGAGCACCCTGAGTGAAAGGCCAGAAGCGCCCGCGACGGCCAGGCCATCGAGAAGCCACCTCACCCGGGGATCCGGGGACCTCAGAATCACTGAGAATTCGAGGAGCTGGCCCGTGTTGGCGCTTAGCCTTTTTTCGGGCGGATACCATGAGATTATCGGACCGTCCGAGTCGATTACATTTATCGACCAGGTGTGGCTGTCCGCTCCCGTGCCATCGCTCACCTCGGCGGTGAGGAGGTGGCGGCCGGCGGAGGAATAGCTGGGCAGATATGTGAATGAATTCCCCTCCCCCGCCCTCTCGCCGTCGAGTGTCCAGCCCGTCTCCAGAGGGTCCCCGTCGGGGTCGAAGGCCTCGATTCTGAACTCGCACTGCGAGCTCTCGGACATCACCACATCGCCCTCCGGCCACCAGCGTAGAATTCGGGGCGGAGCATTCACGGTGACGGAAAGCTCGTCGACCCCCACCGCGCCGCAATCGTCTGTCACCTTGAGGGTCACAACGAACAAACCCGCCTCCAGATAACGATGGGTCGGTCTCTCGCCGCAGGAGAAGCTCCCGTCCCCGAAGGACCAGTTGAAATCCACAATTACCCCATCGGGGTCGCTCGATGCGCTCCCATCGAAAACCACAACCCCTCCCGCGTTGACACGAACGTCGGGGCCGGCGCGGGCGATGGGCCTGAAGTTTACCCGGAGTTCTATGCTCGCGGCGTTGTTTGCCTCGCTCGCCTCCAGAACCTCGTTGCTCTCGTCCGCCACCGCCCTCAAAACGTAGTCACCCCCCTCCGGCAGCCAGCTGAATGAGAATATAGAGCTCGTCGCAGGGGCGAGTCCCTCCTCACGGTGTACTCTGCCCAAGAGGGTGCCATCGATGTAAAGCGCCACATCGAAGGGGCCGGCGGCCATCGCGCCCGTGTTTCTGACGGTCACGTTTATTCCCATCGCGCTCCCCTCAGTCGGGAGGAGTTCAGGGGTCCGGATGCCCGAGGGGGAAACTGAGAGATCTGGTAAAAAGCCCCCGCCGGTGGAGTAGGGGTTGCCGGTTCTTCTCATGTCATGCCGGAACGACGGCCATGGCTCCTCTCCCGGCCCGCACTGGCCGCCAGCGCACACGCAGTACAGGACGCCATCCCGGGCGGGGACTATAAGCTCGAGAGAGCCGTCGCAATCGAGGTCTGAGATGGCGGGAGTCCCGGAGACCCCTCCTGGAGCTCTGAATAGCCAGAGGGGCTTTCCCGTGGAGCTCAGCGCAAGGACACCGGAATTCGCTCCAAGAAAAAGCTCTGGAAGGCCGTTCCCGTCCATATCCGCGGCCGCTGGGGATGTGAGAACGTCCGCGTCCACTGTCCATAGAGGTCGGCCCGTGTCTCCGGAGAATGCCCCGACCGCACCACTGGACGTGACGGCGACAACGTCCCACGGGGCCCCTCCCGGGACATCAACCAACACCGGCGCGGCACGGATAGGGGAGCCAAGCTTCCAGCTCCAGAGCTCCAGGCCATCCGGCCCGCTGAGGGCAACGAGGCGGCCGTCCTCCGTGCCAAAGACGACATCGAGTAATCCGTCCCCGCTGAGGTCACCTAGGGCCGGAGGGGTGGCGGATGTGCCGGGTCGCGACCAGACCCAGAGGGCCGAGACGCCTCCGCTGATGGCCACCACGCCACTTTGGGTGGGGAGCGCGATGTCGGGCCTTCCATCTCCATCGAGGTCGCCGACGGCCGCGGCCGACTCCACCCTCGCTCCAGCGGGGATTATTCGCTCAAGGCTCCCGTTGCCCCCGGATAGGACTAGGAGCTCGCCGCCACTCGTACCGAGAACAACCTCCAGCTCCGCGTCCTCGTCGAAATTTGCGGACGAGGGGGAGGGGGCGCGGGCACCCAGGTCCCGGGTCCACAGAACCTCGCCATCGGCTCCCCTCGCTGCGGTGAGAGAACCGTCTAGGGCTGAAGCCACAACCTCAAGCGCTGCGTCAGCGTTGACATCCGCAACGAGGGGAGCAGGGGGCTCTCCGATGCCAGGGGCGAGCTCTCGGGACCAATGTTCGAGACCCGTGGCGGCCGAGAGGGCATAAAGCCTGCCGTTTCCACTGAGCACCACAATTTCCCGGCCACCGGTGCCGCGCAGATCGGCGACCTCCGGGGTTGAGAGGGGGGCGGAGCCGAGCTGAGAACTCCACAGGGGAGAGCCTGGAAGGGCTCCCGAGGGCGCGGCGAGCAGGTTTCCACTCCTGCGGGGGTCGTGCTGGAGCTGGGGCCAGCCAAGGGCGGCGGGCTCTCCTGACCTCAGGCAGTAGAGCGTTCTGTCATCCCCGGCGAGATAGACCCGGCCCTCACCGGCGCCACCTATATCGGCAATAACACATGAGGTCCCGTTGAGGGCGGGCACGTTGGCGCTCCAGAGCTCCTTACCGACCCCATTGAACACCCGAACTCGGCCATCCCCGGAGGCGATCACAACCCTTCGCTCGTCTCCAGTCGAGTAGAGAGCTAGGGGGCCAACGGGCCCTTCCGTCCAAACGGCCCACTTGAGCGCGCCAGAGGGGGCCAAACAGGTCAGCCCGCCACCGGAGGAGAGCGCAAGAAGCTCAACTTTTCCGTCAGAATCGACATCGGCGACCGCGAGGGATGACGCCCCGCTAGACCCCACCGAGGCACTCCAGAAGCGCCGACAATCTTGGCCTAAGAGATGGATTGTCCCGTCGCTGCAAGCCGCTGCGATCTCCGGGAGGCCATCCATGTTCATGTCGCCGGCCGCGAGAGGCGATAGAACCGGAGAGGGCAGGGTGTGACACCAGAGGAGGTGCCCCGCGCCTGAAATGGCCATTACCTTCCCCGCGCCCGTGCCTATCGCGACCGCGAGCCGGCCAACCATCTGCGGGTCGAAAACCAACGGTGGAGCGAGCAGGGGCTCTCCTGTGGCGAAACTCCAGACGAGTCTCCCGCAAGAGTTCAGCGCAATAACCCTCCCATCCTCCGTTCCCGCAATAATTTCGACGAGACCGTCGCGGTCGAGGTCGGCCGCGGCTGGAGGTGCGATAATGTTGGTATCAGCGCTGAAGCTCCAGACCAGCCGGCGGTCTCCGGAGAGGGCGTGAACCTCACCACCCTTCGAGACTAGAACAATCTCGAGTCCCCTCCCACCATCAAGGTCTGCGAGCAGTGGGCCGGTGCAGGGCGGGGAGGGCAGGGTGAATGCCCATCTCAGAGAGCCGCTGGCCTCCACAACAAGCACTCCTGCTGTGGCATCGGCCACAACCACCTCCATGATGCCGTCTCCGTCTACATCGCCGAGGGCCGGCGTGCCGATGAGCTGCCCCGGTGTCTCTAAGGCCCAGAGAATTCTCACGGAAGAGGGAGCTGCTGGCGCGGGCACTGAAACCAAGGAGTGGTTCAGAAATGCCAGCGCGAGGAGCGCCGCAGCTACGCTCCGGATGCCCTGAGGTCTGATGCGTTGCGTCAATTAATAAATAAATGGAGGGGTGATAGAAAAAGCTTTTTGCGCCCCCCTCCATTTTCTACCAGCCCCGGCGCCCGGCCGTGGTATGTGATGGCCTTGGACCCGAACTACCTTCTGATATCCACAGCCCTCACGGCCTTCTGTATATGGCGCATTCTCATAGCCATCTCGGTTTATTACGACGCCTCGAGGCTGGGCTTGGACGCGGTTAGCTGGCTCGGGCTCGCGTCCGTCACAGGACTGATTGGTGTGATTATCTGGCTCGTTGTAAGGCCGAGGCCGATTTCATACTACTATTATCCAGGGTATGTTCCGTATCCATGTGTTTCCTATACACAACATAGCCCATGTCCCCCCACTCCTCTGCCCGCTTCCCCACATCCACCAGCTTCCGAGCCCCAGGCGCCTGAATATTCGCCCACCCCGCCGCAACTCCCACAAGGCAACATGCCCGCACCTCATTCGGCATCCGAGACACCTGACACTACAAGTAGCCCGTCCCCCGCTCTACCCCCACTCGGCCCACCAACTGCGCCCCCGACCCCCTCGCTCGCTCCAGCTCCCATGGCCCCCGCGTCCCCTCCCTCGACTCCGATTCATCTCTGCCCCCCTCCCCCTTATGCCTCCCAGTCTCTCCAGTACTACTACTCTCCGCCGATGCACCCTGTCTACACGCCCGTCAGGCCGTGGAGCCCCTACGCGCGCCACCGGGTGCTGGCGGTGTTCGTCGCAGCCATCGCTCTGGCCAATTTCGCCCTGACGCCCATACTACTAGTTGCTCTGGCGGACGTCCCCTTAGATGACCCCGAGGGCGTTATGAGGGCTGTCCTCACGCCTCAGATACTGCTCCTCACAACCCTCGTGCAGGATGTTCTACTCGTGGGCCTGACCTATGTTGCGGTGTTCAGGCCCCGCCACCTTACGCTCCAAGAAATCGGGCTGACGAGGGAGGGGCTGGGAGCCCTGCCCATCGCCGTCGGCGTTCTATCCGGACTCGGGATGCTCGGGGCCTCGCTTGTGATGGGATACGCCATGGAGAGACTGGCGGGGATAGCGCTCGAGGAGACCCTCTTCAGAGTTCCCTCAGACGCCGGCGGCCTGGCCCTCCTGCTAATCGCGGTTGCGGCGGTGGCGCCGCCCGCCGAGGAGTTCTTTTTCAGGGGCTACGCCCTCCCCGCGATCCAGAAGAGGGCGGGGCCGGCTCAGGGCCTCCTGCTCAGCTCGCTTATGTTCGCGGCGGCGCATCTCTCGCTTCCCAGCCTCCTGCCTCTTTTCGTGGCGGGTCTCTGGCTCGGACTTCTCTTCAGGAGATACGGAATTGTGCCATCAATCATCGCTCACGCTGTGAATAACGTCGCGGCAGTGGCGCTCCTCGGGCTGGGCGTCTGAGCCCTTATCTTTTCAGTATGCACCGCCAGATTTATCGTGGTCCGACCCATTGCCGGAGCGATGCCGAGGCGCAAGTACGGCCACATGGTCAGGAAAATAGGAGACGTCCCGCCAGAAAAGTGTCCCCTCTGCCGCGCGGGGAAGCGCTGCCCGGTGCACAGGAAGTAGCCGGAGCGGGAATTCCAGGCTCAGCTTGCAGCGAACGGTCCCTATAGGGGGCCCTCAACAGTTATTAACTCCGAAACCCTTCCCACGGGCGGTAGTGATGGTCCTCAGGGTCCACAACACCGCAACCGGAGAGCTGGAGGAGTTCAGGCCAGTCCATGGCAACCGGGTGCATATGTACGTGTGCGGCCCCACGGTCTACGACTACTGCCATATTGGACACGCTAGGTCCTACGTTGCCTTCGATACAATAAGAAGGTACCTGGAGTACAAAGGCTATACGGTGATATATATCCAGAACTTCACCGACCTCGACGACAAGATTCTTCAGAGGGCCAGGGAGAGAGGTGTGGAGCCGGGGGAAATCTCCAGCTTCTTCATCCGCGCCTATTTCGAGGACATGGACAGGCTCAACGTCCGCAGAGCCAACATTCACCCGAAGGTGACGGAGCACATCCCCGAGATTGTTGAGGTTGTGAAGGATCTCGTGGAGAGAGGCTATGCATATGTTGTGGATGGGGATGTCTACTTCAGCGTTGAAAAGAAGCTCGATACATTCGGCCGGCTCTCGCACCAGAGAATTCAGGATATGCTCGTCGGGGCTAGGGTGGAGCCAGACGAGAGGAAGCGGCACCCGATGGACTTCGCCCTGTGGAAGAAGTCGAAGCCCGGCGAGCCCGGATGGGAGAGCCCGTGGGGGAGGGGCAGACCGGGCTGGCACATCGAGTGCTCCACTATGTCTACCCTCTATCTCGGCCCCACGCTCGATATCCACGGCGGCGGAATGGATCTAATCTTCCCCCACCATGAGTCGGAGGCAATGCAGTCCGAGGCCCACACGGGGAGGCCATTCTGCAGGTACTGGCTCCACAACGGCTTCATCAATGTAAACAAGGAGAAGATGTCGAAGTCGCTTGGCAACTTCTTCACCATCCGGGAGATTCTCGAAAGGTTCGACCCTGAGACGCTGCGCTTCTTTCTAGTGAGCACGCACTACCGGAGCCAGATCGACTTCGCGGACAGCCTTCTGGAGGAGGCGAGGGCGGCAATGGAGAGGCTCAGAGGGGCGGTCGAGGCTCTCAGGCAAGCGCCGGTAGTAGATGAGGTGGCCGAGGCGTCTAAGGAGGTCGAGGCTTTCATTCGAACCGTAAGGGAACGCTTCATTAGAGGAATGGACGAGGACTTCAACACAAGGGAAGCGGTGGCCGCACTCTTCGAGCTCGCGAGCTTCTCAAACCAGAGGCTCCGGGCGGGCGGGTTGAGCGGCGGTGACAGGAAGGCGCTGATATCTGCGTTCATGGAGCTCGGGAGTGTCCTTGGAATTCTGGAGAGGAGGGGCTCCGAGCAGGAGCTCCTCGAGCCCCTCGTGCGCCTCCTTCAGGAAATCAGGCAGGAGGCGCGGTCTAGGAAGGACTACACCACCTCCGACAGAATTCGGGATAGGTTGAGGGAGATGGGAATCATCATCGAGGACGGGGCACAGGGCTTCAGGTGGAGGCTTGCCCGCTGAGGCCAGCGCAATTATCGCAGAGAGTGGTTTGAGAGCAATATATAACTGGGGAGGATATGAAGTCAGGAGGTTGTGGGGGAGGTTGCCGGGATGGCGTTCCTGATGATCGGTGAGCGTCTCAACGTCTTTGCCTCGAGAAGGGTCAGGCAAGCACTCGAGAATAGGGACGAGGGCGCGATAATCGCCATGGCCCGGGAGCAGGTCGACGCGGGAGCTGCCGCTCTCGACGTCCACGCCCAGAGCTGGGAGGACATGAGGTGGATGCTGGAGGCGGCGGGGCGAGCGGGTGTCCCGCTGTGCCTGGACAGCCCCGACCCTGAGATCCTGCGCAGGGGGCTGGAGATGCCCGCTGTGGGCTTCCTGAACAGCGTCGCGGGGGGAAGGCTGGAGCTTTTCGAGTTGGCGAGGGAGAGGGGAGTGAAGGTCGTCGGGATGCTGCATGACGTAACAGCGGAGGAGGTCGTGGAGGCGGCGAGGAGAGCCGGCTTCCCCCTCGGGAATCTATACTTAGACCCTGCGGTGATGCCCGTCTCGCTGGACGCGTCAAATGCGAGAAGGCTTGTCGAGAGGCATCGCGAGCTCAAGAGCCGATTCCCTGAAATAAAGACGATCGTGGGGATATCGAACGCCACCCACGGGATGCCCCGGCCAACGGAGATACGGGCGGTGCTGCTCGTCACACTGATGAATGACGGACTCGACGCCGCGATTCTCAACCCATCGGAACTCGGCTGGTTCGTCCGGGCTCACTCGATTCTGGCGGATGACGGGAGCGGTAGGTCAACTGTGGACTACGTCAGGGCTTACAAGCGTGAGGAGGCGGCGAAAAGGTCGTGCTCCAGTCGGGGTTAATGGTTGAGGATGCGAGGCGTGCACCCCCGGGTGAGAGACGTTCCGGAGCGGGCGCGACGGAGGGAGATGGGTGGTCACACTCGCAACTCGTCAATATCGGCCCCGCAGAGCGCGCTGAGCTCCCTGTGCAGGGCCTCCATCCGCGGAATCATTCTCTCGAGGCCCCTGCGTCCCAGCTCCTCCAAAACCTTGAGCAGAGGGACCTTGCCCTCCTCCCCGGCCAGATTGTCGGCGTGGGCGACTATCTTCTCCTCCAGAGTCTCCGGAATATAGTCCCTCGGAGGCAGCCCGAGCCTTGCGGCCTCATCTCGTTCGATTCCTGCGCCGAGGTGGCGCTCGATAATGCGCACAAGCTCTCCGGGAAGGCCTATTGCCCTCGCAATCTCCGCTCCCTCTACCCCGTGCCTGATGCCATGCGTCCTCGCGCGACCAATGTCGTGCAGGAGCGCGCCGGCCGAGACCAGCCCCAAGTCCACTCCCCCACCTCGCTCGCGAATTCTTCGTGCGATGGCCAGGGCGATTCTCTGCGTCATCCTGCAGTGCGCCAAGACCTCTCCTGTGCACCCGGCTCTCTTCAGAGCATCCAGGCACTCCTCTTCGGTGGGCCAGCGGCTCCTCGCGGAAATCCCTGCCGGCGTGCCTCCCCCCTCCCGCCCACCGTCATTCTCCCGCCCCGGGCCTCTCCCTCCCCCTTCCTCCCCACACCATCGCCTCATCTTTCTCAGCCATCCCCTTTTCTCACAATGATTTCTGCCCTTCTCTTTCCCCTTCCGCCCATCCCGAACAACCGGCCTCTCCTTCAGGTCTCTCTCCCCACCTCCATTTCCCCGCCCTCTTGGGACAGCACTTCCCTCCAACCGCCGCCATGTGCGCCGGCCGGCTCACCCCTCCTCTTCCCCTCTCAGGTCAATGACCTTCTTACCCCTTTTACACGGAATGATTTTAAGGGGCCCGCCGAAGTCCCTCTTCAGCTCCCTGCACCCGAACCATCGGTCGAGGAACAGCGCGAGCGCTGCCACCTCCGAGTGGGGCTGGTTCGTGACGGAAATGTTGAAGTCAGCCATCTCGTAGACCGAGGGCGGAACTTTGGAAGCGCCGACGATGACGAGCGTGGGGGCCTCCTTCGGGAGGCCGTGGACTAGGGGCTCCAGCGGCTCGCCGTACATCGTCAGGTGGACCTTTGTGCCTTCGAAATTCCTGATATATCCCCTCCAGTCGACGCAGGGCTTCACATAGAAGTCTCCGCCGAACTTCGCCACGACCTTTCTTATCCCCACCTCGATAGAGGGGTCGGGCCTAGATATGAGCACGCCATTGGCTCCGAAAGCCCGCGCGACGAGGCAGACGTGAGTCGTGACGCGTCTGTCCCTCTCGGGCCTGTGGCCGATTCTCAGGACCTCGATCACCCAGGACCCCCCTTTGAGACCGGGGCGCCCTCGCTCACCCTCGCCACTCCCTTTTCCCCGCTCCCAATTCCCTCCCTCCTCGTGCGCTCCATATCCCGTCTTTCCATATGGCGGCCACGGGCCCGCGCCCGCTCCAAAGAGCCGCTAGAGGGATTCGGACCCCCGACCTGCTGCTTACAAGGCAGCCGCTCTACCGGCTGAGCTATAGCGGCGGCTGGCCAATAATAGGGCAGGGGGATAAAAGGGTTTGGTGGGGCAATTCGAGCAATAGATAGACTTAACATGGGCCGGAGCGATTTCTGACAGGAGCATGTCCCTACGCTGGTACCTCGCCCGCAAAAAGGACCCCTACTACAGGATGGCTAAGCGCGAGCGCTACCGGTCACGAGCCGCCTATAAGCTCCTCCAGCTCCAGGAGCGCTTCGGGGTCATCCGTCCCGGCGATGTAGTTGTCGACCTTGGGGCGTCCCCCGGCGGCTGGTCCCAGGTGGCTGCGAGCCTCGCCGGTCCGCTGGGGCTAGTTGTGGCGGTGGACAGGGCCCGGATGGCCCCACTAGAAGGAGTGTTTTTCGTCCGTGGAGACCTCCGCAGCCCCTCCACCCGCGAAAGGGTGATGGAGGCTCTAGGGACGAGGCTGGCCGATGTCGTCATCTCGGACATGAGTCCCCACATATCGGGCAATTACTCGATTGACCACGCGCGCTCCATCGAGCTCTGCGAGGCCGCTCTCTCCTTCGCTCGCCAATGCCTCAGGCGCGGTGGCGGCTTCGTCGCCAAGGTCTTCGAGGGGGACATGTTCAGAGAGTTTCTAAAGAAGCTCGAGCGTGACTTCAGGAGCTGCCGCGCCCACCACCCGCCAGCGTCGAGAAAGAGCAGCTCGGAGGTATATGTCGTGTGCAGGGGTTTCAAAGGCGGGCATGGGGTGGGAGGAGATAAGGGAGGAGGGGGGGAGGAAATATGGCCGGGGCGGGAGTGAGAGCCGGTTTCGGAGCTGGAGGAGGAGGGGAGGTGGGAGGAGACTGGGTGGGTGGCGAAGGCGTGAAGGCCGGAATCCACCGGGAGAGAATGAGATCTCGGCGCAGCGGCTCATGGAGCCCCGAAAGGACAAACTGGGAGGGCGAGGAGGAGTAGCATAGGGCTACCGAGCGTGCGTCCGCATCCGGGTGATGGAAACCCTTTTAAACAGTAAGCGCTTTAAGGAAATTCCACCGAGAAAGGTGAGGCGGGATTTCGCTGTGGAGGCGATGGAAGAAATGGGCCGGAGCAACCGCAAGGGAAAAACCAACACCGAGCTCCTGAAGACGATCGAGGAGTTGAGGAGGGTGTCCAGAGAGAACAACGCCCCGGTATGGCGGGCGGTGGCGCGCAGGCTCGAGGGTCCATTGAGGAATTGGGCCGAGGTCAATCTCGACCACGCCAGCGCCTGCGTCAAGGAGGACGAGGTCGGTGTTGTCCCGGGAAAGGTGCTAGGAGACGGGACGGCCCGGAAGGGCCTTAGGCTCGCGGCCTTCCGTTTCACGAAGAGCGCCCGGGAGAAGCTGGCGGCCTCGGGAGGCGCGGCGATGGCCCTAACCGAGCTCGCCGAGTCGAACCCGCGCGGGAGCAGGGTGGTCATTCTGGGGTGACGATGTGGCTCTAATAGACGCCGAGGGGGCGGTTCTGGGCAGGCTGGCGAGCGTGGTGGCCAAGAGGCTGCTCAAAGGAGAGCAAATCACGGTGGTCAACGCAGAGAAAGCGATCGTCACCGGCTCTAGGAGGGACGTGCTCGGGCACTACAGAATGATGCGAAGAGTCGGGAGCACCCGAAAGGGTCCCTACTACCCGCGCATGCCGGACAGAATTCTGAGGCGGACCGTCAGGGGAATGCTCCCCTTCGACAGGCACAAGGGCAGGAGCGCTTACAAGAGGCTCAGCGTGTACATCGGTGTCCCCCCAGAGCTGGAGAAGGTCAGGGCCGAGAAGGTCGGAGTCAAGCCGCTGACGAGCCCCAAATACATCACGCTGGGGGAGATATCGAAACTACTCGGGGCGCACTTCGGAGGTGAGTGAGTTGTCGGTGAGGCCTCATGTCGTCGTTGGCGTCGGGCGCCGGAAGACCGCGCTTGCGAGGGCGACAGTGAGGATGGGGAGCGGCCGCGTGAGGATAAACCGAATTCCACTAGAGCTTTTCACCCCGGAACTGGCGCGACTGAGAATTCAAGAGCCCCTCCATCTCGCTGGCGAGGCCGCTAAGGGGGTTGACATCGACGTGAAGGTCAGGGGTGGCGGTGTGATGGGGCAAGCCTCCGCCGCCAGAACCGCGATCGCGCGAGGCCTGGTCGATTTCCTAAAGGACAAAAGCCTCGACGAGACCTTCAGGGCATACGATAGGAGCATCATGGTCAGCGACGTGCGCCGAAAGGAGCCCAAGCACCAGCTCGGGCGAGGCGCGAGAAAGAAAAGGCAGAAGTCCTACAGGTAGCTGGTCTATATGATAATACCGATTCGGTGCTTCACCTGCGGAAAAGTGATAGGGTCGCTTTATGAGGCCTATCGAAAGAGGCTCGAGCTCGGGGAGAAGCCGAAGGACGTCCTCGATTCTCTCGGGGTCACGCGCTACTGCTGCCGGAGAATGATAATATCCCACGCGGACCTCATAGACGATATAATGCCCTACAGCTGAGGGGTGCGAGGCCTTGCCCATAACCCGCGAGCTCGTGAAGAAGGTCTGCCTCATAGGAGACCCGGCGGTCGGCAAGACGAGTCTCATCCGGCGCTTCGTTCTCGACCAATTCGACGACTCCTACCTCTCAACTATCGGGGCGAAGGTGACGAAGAAAGTCAGGACCGTCGAGCTGCCCCAGCAGAATCTGCGCGTCAATCTGACTCTGATGATATGGGACGTGGCAGGCCAGAGGGAATACCACCAGTTCCACGAGATGTACCTGAGGGGAATGGAGGGTGTGCTCTCGGTGGGCGACCTTACCCGCCCGGCCACGCTCGAGAGCATGAAGCGCTCGCTCTCCCTGGTGGGGAAGCACGCCGGTGAGGCACCGGTCCTGTTTCTCCTAAACAAGGTGGACCTCGTGGACCCCGCCTCCGTTGACCTTACTGAGGTCTACGAGCTAGCGAAGGAGAAGAGAATTCCGGTCGTCCCGACGAGCGCCAAGACCGGCTTGAACGTCGAGAAGGCCTTCGATATGCTCTCGAGCATGATGGTCAATCAATGGCTCGGAGCGCGGCGCGGGTAGGGTGACACTAGGCTGCCCCGGAGCTCCTCCAGCCCTTCGGATAGGTCCCGGGGGGCATAAAAACCCTCTCGGTGGTCACGGCGATTCCCTGATTGAGCTCGAGCATGGCCTCCGAAGTCATCTCCGCCCTCCCCAAGGCTATACCCTCCCCCTTCGCCGTCAGCACCACTACCTTGTCGCCCTTCTGAATCCCACTGTCGAGGGCCACAATCCCCGGAACAGCGAGCCGCGCGCCATGGCACAGAGCGTCGACGGCGCCGTCCCTGACCACCACTGCGGGGAGGTGCTGGAGAAGGCTCTCCATCGGAAGGAGAATCCGGCGCAGCTCTTTCTCGCTGCCCTCTTTCCAGAACACGAAGGCATCCTTCAAGTCGTGAAGCGTCACGGCTGTATCTTCAGTGAACCGCGCCGTACGGACCCTTCGCAGCTCCTGCATGTGGGCGCCAACGCCGAGCACCTCACCGACGTCCTGGCAGAGTGTCCTTATGTATGTTCCGGCCTGGCAGGAGACCCTGAAGAGCACGTCCCGGCCGTCTAGCTCGAGCACTTTGAGCGAGTAGATTCTCCTCGAGCGCTGCTGGCGCTTAACCGCAGAGCGAACCGGGGGGACCTGAAAGATTTCGTCCTCGAATTCCGAGAGAACAGCCCTGACCTTCTCCTCCCTGACGTCCCTGTGGAGTTTCATGTAGCAGATGTATTCCTTGCTGGCGTAGAGCAGAGCCCCGACGGCCTTGGTCGCGCGTCCCAGCGTCACCGGAAGCACTCCCGTGACTCCGGGGTCGAGGGTCCCGCCGTGTCCCGCCCTCTCTATGCCCAGAAGGTCCCTCGTCCACGCCGCGACCTGATGGCTCGTGGGCCCGGCAGGTTTGTCGAGCACCACCACCCCCATCTCGAGCATGGAGTTCAAATCTCGCTGAAGTGGAGCAACGCCGAATGAGGGGTCGCTCTCGTAATCAACTCTGACTAGCCTCTTCCTCTGAATGAAAGAAGGGTCCTGCGTTTCTGCCATCTGAACTCCAGGCGGGCCTCACTCCTTCAGGCCGCGCATTATCGCCTCGACGACTTCTTGGGGACCGAGGGGCGCGGTGTCGATTACATAATTATATATTGTGAGGTCGTTCAAATCTATATTATAAATTTTATAATAGCGATCCCACTCTGTCTTCTCCCTGACCTGAATCTCCGCCAGGGCGGTGTCGAAGCTCTTGCCCTCCCTCTCAGCCACCCTCTGCGCCCTGATTTTGAGGGGAGCCTCAAGCCATACCTTGGTCGCTTTGATGCCGTTCCTCTCGCACATTATTCCCGCAAGGCGGCCCTCGATGATTATGTTGTCCTTCTTGGCGAGCTCGACCACCTTCTTGTCTATCGCCTGGTCGACGGAGGGGTTCTTCTCCGCAAAGATCCCGAACTCCTCCAGCGTCAGGCCCTTCTTGCTCGCCAGGCTGCGGAACAGATCCCCGGCATTGAAGTACTCCATCTTGAGCCTCTCGGCGAGCATTCTGGCGACGGTGCTCTTTCCGCTCCCGGGGAGTCCGCCAATAGTAATAATCGTCACCTGCCCACCTCCCTCGTCCCGCTCTTCCCTCCGGAAGCGCGTTGGGTGGCATCAAGTTTTCTCCGGAAGCTCCAGACCTTCAGGGCGGCGCCGAGCACCTGCCCGAGGGGGACCGAGAGCAGCATATAGAAGAGTATCCAGGTCGGCATGACGTGGAAGAAGGGGCCCGGTTTCAGGTAGTCGACGGCGCCCGCCCACGGGACTGAGATGACCTTGGTTGTGGTTCCAGAGTACATGAACACCCCGAGCCACAGGAATATCGCTATCGCGACGACGATTGTTACTATCGTAGTTTTCATCTGGCTCGCCATGGCCTCCGTGCTGTCCCTCATCATCCCGGCCTGGAGCTCGTTGAGCTTCTTCATTTTTGTAACATTCCCGTGTAGCCGAATCTCCCGGTACTGGCTCGAGACCCACTTCTGGACGTGCCTCTGCCTCCCCATCGCCACCCAGTCGGTGAAGAAGTGCCTGACGACGGTAGTGAAGATCACGAGCACGAGGGAGGCGGCGAAGAGGGTCCAGATCGGGTATCCGCCCCCGAACCCGAGTAGCGGCGTGAAAGCCCCGCCGACCGCAGCCCCGAGCCCGGTGCGAATCGTGGGGTCCATGATTACGATGAGAATCATGAACATCACCATCATCAGGAGGACTGTAGAGCCTCCCCCGCCCGGGGCGCTCGGTACCGGCGCGCTATTTGATGCACCCCGCATGCTGCTTACCACCGGCAAATTGGGGAGGGAGTAGATAATTTTGAGGGCGCGGGTTGCGGTGGGAGGGGGACATGCGCTAGTCCTTCCCGAAGAACTGGCGCAGCATCGGGTGCATCTCCATCGCCTTCTGTTTCCCGATTTCCTCGTACATGCGAATCAAGATGCCGACCATCAGCAGCACCCCGGTCCCGGAGGCGTTGCCCACCGTTCCGATCATGTCCGCGAACGCGGCCAGCGCCCCGACGGCCGCGCCGGATATCACCGTGACGACGGGTATGTACCTCTCGAGAACCCTCTTCAGCACACGCGGCTCCCTGCGGAAGCCGGGTATCTGCATCCCGCTTCGCTCGATCTGCTTCGCGACGTCCTCCGGGCCCATCCCGGTGGTATCGATCCAGAACTTGGCGAACATGATCGAGCCGACTATCATAATCGAGAGATATACGACGACGTGCGCGAACACCTGATAGATGTTGTGCCCCTTCATGTAGGCCGAGTAGGCCGTGGGGTTCATCAATGGCAGAAGCCAGTCCGAGACGCCGTTGATTTGATATGTATAGTAGGCGAGGCCCATCTGGGGCACTGTTGGGCTGTCTGGGTCGGTGTAGGCCCCCAACCACCACTGATGGCCTAGGACCGGGACTTTGCTCAGCGTTGGGTGCTGCCAGAACAGGAGCGCAAACATGTTGATGTTGGCGAGCAGCGCCGACATCAGAATCACGGGGATATTGGAGGCGTATATCAGCCGAATCGGGTAGCGCCCGCGGGCGCCCCTGACCTTTCCGTGGGCCAGAGGGAGCTCTATACTGGAGGACTCCGCATAGGCGGTGATGAGGAATATGAACACCGTCCCTATGAACGCTATCATCGGGTTGGGGTTCTGGATGAATATTATCTCGTAGCCCCCTCTCGTCATGTCCGAGGAGCTCATGTGGGTCGCGAGGTAGATGGTTTTGGGAATGGTCCCCGCAGGGGGGTTGGTCAGGCTCATCGGAAGATGGCTGCTCACCGGGGCCCAGTTCACGGACCCTATGAATATCTGCTCCGCCACGCCGGCGGCGATGAAGAGGGAGACCCCGCTGCCAATGCCCCACTTCGAGACCACCTCGTCCATCAGGAAGACGAGGTAGGAGCCGACGAAAAGCTGCATCACGATGATGAAGCGCGCCAGCCCCACCCCCTGACCCGGCCATATCCTGTCGAGGCTGCTCTCAAAGCTCGCGGACGGGGTCAGGAGACCGTAGGTCTGTGGTACCGCCTCTACAAATATCATGATGATGACGAGAAGCTTCTGCGTACCCTGGTATATCGCCTTGTCCTCAGGCTTCGTTAGGTCTAGGCCGATTATCTTGGCTCCAGTGAAGAGCTGCATGATGATGGAGCCCGTCACAATGGGCCCGATGCCCAAGTGCATCAGTGAGCCACTGGCGCCGGCCATTATTGCCCTGAAGCCCGCGAAGACGTCGACCACCTTCTCCCGGTCCAGACCATAGAGCATCACATTGGTCATGATGAAGTACAGGACTAATATTCCGAAGGTCCACCAGAGCTTCGTGCCGAACTTGACGTGGCCGTCAGGCTTGCTCACCGCGGGCATTCTGTCAAGTATGGGCTTGAGCTTGAACAGGAGGCTCTTTTTCTTTTCGCCCTCTTCTTCAGGCATCAGTCCGACCTCTCGCCTTTCTGTTCACTCACATCTTTGGACTCTTGTCGCTCCTGAGGTTTTGAACGCTCTGGGGTGTATTCGTGGCCTCCGCCCTTCCTGCGGGCTCTCCCGTCTCCGCTGGATTGTGGGCCGCTGTCTTGGTTGGTGTCTCCTCGCCCGTCACCTCCTCGGCAACCACGGCCCCCCCCGCCGCCCTGACCTTTTCAACCGCACGCGCGGAAGCCATCGGGACGGTGATTGTCAGTGGCAAGGTAGCTCTCCCGCCGCCGAGAAGCTTGTCGTAGCCAAGGTGCCCCAAGTCAACCTGAATTCTCCCCCCTAAATCCTTCGCAGCGCTGGAGAGAAGGAAACTCCCCAGCCTCTTCTCGACCTCTCCGATGTTTATCGTCCTTACCCTCTCCTGCAGCTCAGGAGGCCTCTTGAAGCCATGGCGGCCGAAGTGGTCAGGGCAGTATTTCAGCATTTCCTTAAAGCGGTGCTTGTGGAGGCCAGCGTTGCCCGTGCCGCCCCTCTTCCCCTTCCCCCTGCCCGCCTTGTGGCCCCTCCCGTGCGTCCGGCTCCCCCTGAATCTTCTCGTTCTGCTGGGCATATTACCCTGCCCCCTTCCTTCGCTCTTTTGAGTTGGTCACCTCTGTCCCGCCCCGACTCTCGACACCGGGCCTCCCAGACGGCCCGAGCATACGGAGAATCAATGAGCAAATCGCCGAGCCCCTGTAGCCCAGCGAGCCGCCCTGCCTGAAGGCTTTTTTCGTGTTCTCGTAGCCGCCGAGGGGAGGGTGAAGTCTTATCACGGGCTTCACCCCCTTCAGCCCAGATAGTGAGGCCTTCGAGGAGGCTATTGCGGCCGCGAGCTCCCGGAGGGAGGCATAGCTGGTGTTAGCTTTGAGATAGTCCTCTGTAAGGGGTCTGTTGCCTTCGAGCCTGCCCCTCGCCTCCAGAACCCGGAACGCTGTCTCTTCGTCTATCTCGCCCCAAGTCACGAAGTCCTTTACCTTCTGCAGCATTCCCCTATGCGTGCTGTCTTCGGGAACAAAAGAGAGGTGGTTTTGCCTCGTCAGGTGTAGCATCCTCAGGGTGTCTCTGACGTCAGTCCTGGTCCTGACGCCCCCGCGCACCCTGACCACCGCAAAGGTCATCTGCCCTCACCTCCCGCCTCGCCTTCGCTCTCCGGAGCGTCCAGCTCTCCGGGCTCCATCTCCTCGCCTACCGCGCCACCCTCCTCAACCGGGGTCACCCCCACCACGCCGCTGGGTCCCGAGAGAATTTTTAAGCGCTGGGCCTGCTCCGGGCTCACCTTTGTTCTGGCAGTGCTCTTAAGCGCGTCGAAGGCCGCTCTCGCTAGATTGACCGTGGTCCTGGTCTTTCCGTCGGTTAGCGACCAGGCATCCTTTACGCCAGCGAGTCTTAAGATGTGCTTTGCGACACTACCCACGGCGAGGCCGACGCCCCTCGGCGCAGGCATGAAGCACACCTCCACGCTCCCGCTCTTCCCCCTGACCACGAAGGGGAGCGTGTGGGGCTTCATGCAGCCGCACTGCCACGAACCGCACCCCCTTTTGATTTCTATTATGTTGAGCTTTGCCTCATCAATGGACTTGCGTATCGCCTGACCAACCTCCTTTCCTTTGACATGACCGAGCCCTATATAGCCGTCGCAGTTTCCGACAACAGTGGTTATGGCGAACTTGATTCTGCGGCCTGAGTCGGTCATCCTCTGGACCATGTTCACCGCCAGCACCTCGTCTTCGAGGTTCGGGAGTAGGATGTCAACTATCTCTGGCTCCCTGAGCGGAAGGCCGCTGGCTAACGCCTCAGACATCGAGGTTATTTTCCCCTCCTTGACCAGCCTGCCCAGCTTGGTCTTGGGCTTCCAGTCGGTGACGGGCTCCTTCCTCCTCTCCACCCTTCTCGTCTCCATCTCCGTTCCCCCCTCAGCTGGCCATTATCCTCTGCTTCACAGCCTCGAACTCACTGACTAGTTCGGGCTTTTTAAGATGCTCGCCCCGAATTCTCTCTTCAGAGGGCAGGACCTCCTTGGAGTGGGGCACCTGCACGCCCGCGTCGAGAACCCCTTTGAGGGAGGCGAACACCCGCGAGCCTTTTGAGGGCGATCCGAGGCCTATGTCGAGCACGGCCTCTTTTATATCCATCTTGAACGCTCTCCTGCCCGCCAGAAGGCCGGCGAGGTAGGCCGCGGGAACGTTACCCGTGCCGCCCGTCCAGCCGAGCTTTCTGAGCTGGGCTGTTGTCGCGGACGCGAGAATCCAATCGCCTCCGGGGTCATACTCCACGAGCTGGACTACTGTGTGGTTGAGGCTCTTGCGCACTACGAGCCTTCTCAGACCGGACTTGAGCAGCGCCAGCCGCTTTCGGTAGTCCGTCTTCCCCTCACGCCTCCTCCGATACGGAACCCTGTGCCTGCAGTCGTGAGCCATTCTCAGGCCTCCTTGCCTTTCTCGGACCCTTCATCCGCGGGTGAGACCTCCGGGGCGCCGGCTGGCTCGGGCATCTTCCCGGGGCCCTCCTCCACTCTTTTTGCTTTCTCCTTTTTGTTCACCTTCTCCAGCTTGCTAGGCAGAATCACGCTCCGAGCCGCCTCCCTCCTCCGCCTCCTGCGCGTCTCGTGCTTTTTAGAGACTGGTAACTCCGTCTTCAGGAGGCCCCTGAGTCTGAGCTGTGTCTCAAGATGGGCGCGGTTATGGAACATACCACCCTTGGCCTGTCGGTAGAGTGTTCGGTAGGATGAGCTGTCTATGAATCCTTTGTCCCGTAGCTCTCGGAGTCTCCGGCGAATGGGTCTTATCCTGTCGATCCACCTCTGTTTCCTTGGGTAGCGGGCGTTCGCTCCGCCCTTTCTGTGGCCGTGGCCACGCCTCCGGCCCTTCTTTCTCTGGGCGGCCCGGTACCTCGCGCGAACCCGGCTTGTCCCGAGCTTCTTCCGGGCTTTGATAGCCCCCGAGGCAATGAGCCTGCGGATGTCCTCCCTCGTCACAGCCTCTGATATGTCTTCGAGTCTGGTGGGGTCAAGCCTGACCCTGCCCAGACCGCACTTTAAAATATCGGCCGCGATTCTCTTCTGATTAAAAAGGTCCATGTTCACTCACCTCATCTTCGGCGGGTTGAGTACGCGGATACCCATCCTACTGGCCCTGCGCATTATCATCATCCTCTTGTTCTTTCCCACCGAGTGCGCGATCCGGACCGCTTCTGTCTCTGGAACGACGCGGTCCAGCTCGCGTGGGTTATGGACAAGCACCTCTCGAAAACCAGAGGGGTGTAGGCCTCGTGAGCCCGCCGGTCCCCCGTATCCTATCGATACCACATTTATTCGATAGCCCATGTGGTGCCTCATCTTGGAGTGGGTGCCTCGCGGCCTGCGCCACTTCTCGCCCAGTCGCGCGTAGTTATAGGCCTCCTGCCTGATGAACCTCGGCTTCCTCCGCTTAAGCCGTGCACGTAGCTCGAGCAGCCGCCGGACCCTCTCATCTATCTTGGGTTTTTGCTTCGCCTGATGGACCCTCTTCTCCTCTGGCCTCTTCTCCTTCCCCTCGCCTTCCTTCTCCTTTTCCTCCCCCTCTTCTTCCTCTATCTCCACCTCCTCAGACCCCACCTCCGCCTCCTTTTCCCCTCTCCCTGGCCTCCCCGCCCCGCCCTCAGCTTTCTCCTCTATTTTCAGCCTCTCCTCCTCACCCTCCTCTTTCACTGTCTCCTCCGCCTTGCCTTTGGCCTCCTCCGCTGCGGCCACGCCCTTTTTTTCCTCCCTCTCCCCGCTCTCTCCCCTCTCGCTGGCAGCTGGAGCCACGGCCCTCTTACCTCCCTCTTTCCTCTCCCTTTCCATGGCGTCCTCCACCTCTTCCCTTCCCTCCCCCTCCTTCACGGCTCTCCTTTCACTCTCTTTGCCGGCTTCTTTGCCGGCTCCCCTCTCCTCCGACACCCTCTTTTTCTTTTTCCTCTCCCCTGTCCTCCCCTCACCGGCAATTTTTTCTTCACCCTTCTCCCGGGACTCCGCCATCTTAATCCTCTCCCTTGCTGGTAATATATATTCCATCCTGGAAGACCCTAGGGTCTCTATTTTTAATATAAGTCGCCTGTTCTATATTGGCGGCAGTTTGCCCCACATCCTCTATGGAGGGCCCTTCCAGGACGAGCTCCTGCCCCTTTATAGTGACTTTTGTGTCTCCGATTATCTTCGCCCGGCGCGGGTGTCTCTCACCGAGGAAGTTCTCGATGACGACCTCTCCATCTTTTACTGTCAACTTTATAGGGAAATGTGCATAGACCGCTTTCATGGTGTAGATGAAGGGTTTCTCCACCCCTCGAATCATGTTGTGCACGTGGGCGGCCCAGGTCCCGACCAGCGCCTTCTCTCTGCGCGAGGCGTTCCTAGCCTCCACCGTGACTTCTCCCGAAGAGAGGCTCATCCTGAGCCTTGGGTGGAAGAATTTTTTCGACACGACCCCTTTCGAGCCCCTGACGGTGAGCACACTATCCTTTAACTCGGCTTTCACCGCTGGGGGGACAGGAATCTTCTCCTGCACAACCGGAATTCTGACCATCTCCATCCCCTCAATAGACATAGGCCAGGAGCTTCCCTCCCGTCCCGAGCTCCTTGGCCTTGAAGTGAGACATCACTCCCTTGGTGGTGGTTACGATCAGCACGCCGAAGTCCTGCGCCGGAAGGAACCGGCTCTCCCATTTCTCGAATTCCTGCTTCCTTACGGAGTATCGCGGCCTGACCACGCCGCAGTCATTTATGTTCCCTGTTAGGCGCACCCTGAACTTGCCACCTCTGCCGTCGGGAATCGCTTCGAACTCCTTGATATATCCGCTCTCCATCATCACCCTCAGTACCCTGCCGATGAGCTTGGACGAGGGCTTGATGTAGCACTCCCTCTTACCTGCCCTCTCGGCATTCTTGATAATCGACATGGCGTCAGATAGCGGGTCGTGCTGCATTGTCATCCCTCACTTGTACTTTTTGAATCCAATCTCGGGGGCTATCTCGCGGAAGCATTGCCTACAGATGTGCATTCCATACCTCCTCACGATGCCCCTCTTCCTTCCACATCGGTGGCATCCGACCTTGCGGCCGAAGACCTTTCTCCGCTCCATTTACTCCACCACCTCCACACCATACTTTTTCTTCAGAAACTCCATGACCTCTTGCCTGGTGAGTCGATGGCTCGCGGGTATGGTGCTCCTCCCCCTCGCCCTGAGAGCCACCCTCCTGCCCGCCCTGCACATAACGACCGATATATCCATGCCGAAGATTCCTATGTCCGGGTTGTACTTTTGGCCCGGAAAATCTGTGTAATCTGAGATTCCAAATGAAAAGTTGCCCTGCGGGTCGAAGGAATAGGATGCGATTTTGTTGTCCTTTACCCAGAGTGCGGTCTTCAGGAAATTCTCTGCGGCCTTCCCCCGAATTGTCACCTTGCAGCCAAGGGGCATGCCCCTCCGTATGCCGAGGTCCTTGTTCGTGGTCCTGGATATTGTCCTCACCGCCTTCTGCCCCGTGACCATCATCAGGACCTTCTCCGCCTTCACGAGTTTCTCGCCTGCCTCACCCACACCGATATTAACGACCACCTTCTCTATTCTGGGTTCCCTCATCGGATTGCTGGTCCGGGTGGCCTCCTGCGCCACTTCCGAGTTGCGTGTGGCGACGGGCGCATTAGTCGCTCCCCCACCTCCCGATCTGCTCCCCTCCTCCCTTCCGGCCACTAAAGCAGCGTCTTCCCTCCCCTCTCCACTCATCCTGTCACCTCCGGCTGGGGTACTTTTATCTCAGGAACGGTCACTCCGATCACAAACACATAGGGCTTGATTGTGCTGAAGCCCTCTTTGAACTTCACCACGTTGGGCATGGGGTTCTTCTTCTCTTCGAACCCCGATATTGTCGCTATTTCTCCGACGTGACTTCCACCGGTGAGCAGGGCCAAGCTCCCCACCGACTGTTTTATCACCGAGATTATCTTCTGGCCTGGGAGCTCGATTTTCAGCACATCACCCGTCCTGTGGTCGCTTGAGTCAACCAGAATGTTCCGCCCGTCGTGAAGGTTGAGCTGGATTCTCCCGCCCCTCACGATTACCTTGTTCTCTATCCTGACCAGCTTCCAACGCGACTCCTCCGGATCAATCCTGGTGAGGACGAGCCTGCCCCTCCTGTCCTTCAAGACACGGAAATGCTCCCCGGTCTTAGGAATTGAGATGACGTCCATGAGGCCCACGGGGAACTTCGGGTCCGTGACGACCCTCCCGTCCACCATTATGTTCCGGCCACCTATGATCTGCTTCGCCTCCTGGCCAGTGTCGCAGTGATGGAGGATGTCCCTCAATATGAGGGTTAGCGGCAGTGACTCGCTCAATGGGTGGGGCCCCGGAGAGGGCTTGGTTATCCAGTGCGCGGTCTTGCGCGGCACCTTCCACGTCACGGGCGCGGCTAGCCTCTTCAGATGCTTGCCCATCAGGCCACCTCCCTCTTATTCCCCTCCACTTTTTCAATCTCCGACTCTCCTCCATCTCCCTCCCTCTCCGCCTCCTCCGTCCCCTTCTCCACCCCGCCTTTCACGCCCCTCTCTTTGACCTCTCCTCCACCCTCCATTTCTCCCTTGGACCCTTTCTTCCCTCCCTCATCCTTTTTCTCTTTCTCCTCCACCTTCTCCTTTTCTTTCCCCATTTTTCTTTTATTAGCTTCCCCGACCTCCTCTTTCTCCGCCCCCCTCTCCCTCTCTTCTTTCACCTTCTTCTTCTCCACCTCACCAGTCTCCCTCCCTAAAATTCCCTCCGCCACCTTGAACCTCTGGAGCTTCTCCCGCCTCCAGGGGTCTGAGAGGTCCAGCTTCGTGATAACAACCTTGGACGGTCGGAACATGAGGGGGACTGTTTTGTTGTCTATCTTGGTTCTTGTGGCGCCCTCGATCGTGATGAAGCCCCTCTGGGGGAACACTTTGACAACCTTCCCGACGTGGTCCTTGTAGCTCCCCCTGACTACTTTCACGGTGTCGCCCTTCCTGACCGTGATGGACCTGAGGCTGTACTCCTTCAGGAGCTCATCGCTTAGGTGGGCTGACATCGCTCTGAGCCTGTTGATATGATTTCTCCTGACCGCCGCCAGGTGTTGCTTCCTCGGCTGAATGCTTGTCGTCTTCATGAACCCACCTCACACTATCATTGCGGCCTTCGCCGCTATCATCGCCCATCTCTCTGCAGCCTCGCGCGCCACGGGGCCTTTTATATCAGACCCCTTAACCTCGCCGTTCTCGGTGACGATGATGGCCGCGTTGTCCTCGAAGGCTATCATCGTCCCGTCGGGTCTGCGGTAGGGCCTCTTCTGCCTAATAACGACCGCCCTCAGAACCTGCTTTCTCATCTCAGGCGTGCCCTTTTTGACAGCGACGACGAGCATGTCCCCCACTCCAGCCGCCGGCGATCTCCTGCGAACGCCGTGGTAACCCGGGACGTCAATCACCTCGACCACCTTGGCTCCGGTGTTGTCGGCGCAGTCGAGGCGCGCTCCTTTTGGCAGCCCGCGGGTCACTTTAGCCGGTACGGCCCTCATCCCTCATACCCCCTTCTTGCTCACGATCGTGAATGATATCGTTTTACTCAGCGGTCGGCACTCCATCACAACCACTTGGTCGCCGACCTTAGCCGAGATGCAGGGTGGATTGTGAACGGACATCCGGCTCGTTCGTTTCATGTACCTCTCGTACTTCGGCACATAGAGCAGCCTCTCGCGCTCGATGACGGCGCTCCTATCCATCTTATCCGACACAACGACGCCCTCGAACATCAGGCCCCTGACCGGGAGCCTCCCGTGGAAGGGGCAGTTGCGGTCAGTGCAGGTTCTGGCCGGCGGCTTTACGTTAATTCCAATATCGGTCTTTCCCGTGGGCTTCGGCCGGCCGGGCTTTGCTACCGGCTTTTTCTTCGCAGGCCTGTGGGGCCTCGCCACCTTCGGTGCCGGGCCGGGCATCGTTCTCTCCCCGCCCCCCGCCCCTGTTGTCCTGGCCGCCTGCCCCGAATTCCTATCCACCTCCACCGTCTTGGCATCCGGCCTGCTCTCCGTCTCACCCTCTGCCCTTACTTTCTCTACCATCTTCACCACCAGCTCATCTGCACCTCTTGACTCTGTCCTCAGGTCTAAATCGAATTCTCCTTCCCTCGACCTCCACCATTCCGCCGTCCGGAAGGGTGAAGAGGAAGGCGCTGCCCTCCTTCGCAACCCTCCTCCTGCCTCTTTCCCCCGTGTCGATAACAAGGGTGTTCCTAGTTTCATCGACCACTCTTCCCTCCATCCCCTCAACTGATGGGTCAGGGCTCCGCCTGACCACCACCCTGAGCCCGATCAGCTCATGCCTCACCAGATTGCTCTCCGTTATCGCCACGGCACATTCCTCTCCGTTTCTTTCCCCGCTCTGGGTCCACGCGAGCCCGCCCTTCGGAGCCCGGCTCACCGTCGCTTCCAGCCGGCGCTCCATAGGCGTCCTAAGAGCTAGCGCCTCCGGGGGCGCGTCCACTACTGCACCGCAATCTGGAAGCCGAGCTCTTGCAGGACCTGCTCCACCTTCTTCTTATGGTCCCCCTGGAGCTCTATCTTCCCCTCCTTCACCGTCCCGCCCGCAGCGCAGCGGGTCTTGAGCTGCCTCGCGAGATCCTCGATGTCGATGTCTCCGGCGTCTATGCCCTCGACAATCGTCACCACCTTACCGTACCGGCGCTTGGCAGTGGAGATTCGAATCTCCTGCTGCTCGCGGGCTATCTCCTCGCAGGCACACAGCTCCTTCGGCAGACCACACGTGGGACATATTCCAGCCATGTTTGCTCACATCCTCCCAAACATCAGCTCGCTCTCTCGCCCTTTTCCTTCATGACAGTCAGAAGTCTCGCAATTGCTGTTCTCAGCGCCCTTATTTTCCCTGGGCTGGGGGGCGCCCCGCCCATCGCCGCCAGACCCCTCTGGTGCATCAGCTCGTCCCTCATCTCCTTCAGCTTGTTCCTCCTCTCCTCCGAACTCATCTCTCGAATCGCCCTGATGTTCATCGGCGAGACCATCACCCCTCACCCCCTGGGCCCTTCTTATCTCTCTGAGCCGCGGCGCTTCCCTCCACCTCGACCTTTTTCTCTCCATCAGCTGCGGCGGCCACCGTTTCCGTTCCTGCGCCGGTGGTCCTCTCTTCCCCTGCCTCCGCCGCTGGTTTTGTGTCCCCCACCTTCGCTTCTGCTGGCTTCTCTGATGAAGGCTGGATCGACGCCTCCTGCGCCTCCGCCTTTGGCTTCAACACCCTGACCTCGTCGGGAAGCCTTGCATCGGGCACCATTATCTGGACCTTGATGCCGATCACTCCGGGCTTCTTTTTAGCGACCGCAAACCCCGTGGTCATGAAGAGGTTCCTAGGCTCGCCGCAATACTTGATGTGCCCCTCGCGGAACTTCTCGGTCCTGTGCCTCTCGCCCGTGAGCTTTCCGGATATGACCACCTGGCAGCCCTTCGCCCCCGCCTCCATTATCCTTCGCACGGTTGAGTGCGCCGCCCTGCGGAAGTGCCAGCCGCGCTCTATGGCGGATGCGAGCTTCTGGGCCATGATGTGCGGATTCAGGCTTGGATTCGGGTCCTCCACGACCTCGATTTGGGGGTTGTCGAATTTGAACTTGTTCTCCACAACCTCCGTCAGATCCTTGATTGTGGCTCCCCTCTGGCCGATTATCATTCCGGGTCTCTCGGCAACGAGGGTGATTCTGGTGCCCATGGGGGTTCGCTGGATATCCAGCCCTCCGAACCCGGCCTTCTCCGTTTCTTTCATTATATACTCCTTGAGAAGCACCCTGCGGATGTTCTCCACCACCAGCTTCCTCTCCGCGGCCATCCTAACCCTCCCTCTTCTGCAGAATGACCTCGATATTGGTCATCAACCTGTCCTTCTGGGTCCAGCGGCCATGGGCCCGTGGCATCCTCTGGTGCCAGGTCCGGCCCCTGTGGGCGGCCGCCTGAAGAACTTCGAGGCTCTCCGTGTCGAAGCCCTTATATTCCGCGTTGCTCTCAGCGTCCTCGAGAACCCTGAGTATGTACTGTGCAGCCTTCTTTGGGAAGCGGCCGGGGCCGCGGCAGCCCCTCTGGTGCGAGACCTGGTAGGTGTACCTGCGGAAGGGGACGGGTGTTCTTCCGGCGATCACGCCCTCGAGGAACTCCTTCGCCCTGTCCAGAGGCATGCCACGAATCTCCCTGCATATCTCGACGGCGTGCTTCGGAGATATCGGGAGCTCCTTGCCTATGGACTTCGCCGTCTTCGTGTCGTCGACCTCAATCGTATACCCCGCGTGCTTGGCCATCACCTCACCCCCATTCCTTCCCGCCCGCCAGCCATCCCATACCTCCCTCTACTTCAGCGGCATGAACTTGGATGAGCGCGTGGCGCCCACGCCCGGCCCGGCGTGCTTTATGAATTTTCGCGTCATCGCAAACTCCCCGAGATAATGTCCGATCATCTCCGGCTGAATCTCCACAATCTTGAACTCGTTGCCTCTGTGAATTCCGATTTTTTTGCCAACGAGCTCCGGAAGGACGATGACGTCCCGGCAGTGGGTTTCAATGACCTCCTTCTTCCCCTTCCGGACAGCCTCCCAAAACTTTCGCGCCTCCTCGCTGAACCCCCGCTTGAGTGTCCTTCGGGCCCTAGCCGTTAGGAGGGGCGCGAGCTCGTCCAGGCTCATCGCCTTAAGCTCCGCGAGGGTATAGCCCCTGTAGGTGAACTCCTTCTTCCTCCGGGCGAGGAGCTTTCCTGCCTTCTTCCTCTCCCTCCTCCGGCTCGCCTTTGCGGACACAGCCGTCTTATCTTCAGCCATCCTGCGCTTCCCCCTTTAAATCGTTCTCCAGTTTCGTTGCTCCCATCATCATTCCAATGAGCCTCACTTCCGGGACCTCCTCTTCGGGCTGAGACGACCAACCTTCTGGCCGGGCCAGGCCCCGCGCGCCACAGTGCTGGGTCGGCCGACGTGCGGGTGGGCACCACCGCCGTGCGGATGGTCGACGGGGTTCATAGATACGCCCTTAACCTTTGGGAATATCTTCGCGGTCGGCCGCAGGGCGGCGAATTTCTTTCCAGCCTTGACAAAAGGCTTCTCCTTCCTCCCGCCACCGGAAAGTATTCCTATGGTGGCCCTGCACAGGGGGCTCAGGGTCTTGAAGTTCCCCGAGGGAAGCCGGACGGTCGTTTGCTCGCCTTGGCTCACCACGATCGCCGCCTCGCCGGCCGCGCGCGCGAATTTTCCCCCGTCGCCGGGCCTTGCTTCAATATTGTGGACCTGCGTTCCCACGGGAACCCTGCCCAGTGGAAGGGTATTTCCGACCTCGAGGGGGGCGTCAGGGCCCACAGCGATTCTCTGGCCCACATATAATGTCTCTGGAGCGAGGACGAGTGCCTCTTTCCTCGCTCCCCTGTCCTCGTAGCTCACCCTCGCCAGAGGAGTTGTTCTTCCGGGGGCGTGGAGAATCTCCTCCACGACGCCCGTGCAGCTGAGGACAGGTATGTGCCTTACGTCGCCCCTGTGCCTATGGCCCGGGGAGGAGTATATTCCTCCCTTCCCTCTTCTCCGGACGATTATTCTCTTTCCCATCTCCTTCCCTCCCCCGCCTCTTCTCCTGACCCTGTCGCCTCCTGGGACCCCGGCCCACTCAGAAGATTCCTATCCTCGTTCCGAGCTCCTCTGCCGAGTAGTCCCTGTGCAGCTTCACTATCGCATGCTTTCCATCCTTACTTATGAACGTGTTCACCCTCTCCACTTTCACCTCGAACAGCTTCTCCACCGCGAGCTTTATCTCCTTCTTATTTGCCCTCCTGTGCACTATGAACTCCAGGCTGTTGAGCCTGGCGGGCTTCCTCTCCTTGCCCCTGCCGCGGAACCTGTGCTCCCGAATCATAAGGTCCATCGTTTTCTCGGTCACGTAGGGGGTGAGGACGACCTCGTAGGGGTCCCTAGCCAATCTTCCACCTCCTCAACTCCTCAATTGCGCTCTCTGTGAAGAGGGAGAGCCTCCCGGGGTCTCCGCCGGGCGCGAGCAGCTCCGTGTTGAGCTGTCGGGGTGTCGCAATATCCACTCCTGAGAGATTCCGGGCGCCTCTCTCGACACCGTCTTTTCTAGAGACCACAATGAGGAGGCTCTTCGGGGATCTGAACCTCCTCCCGCGCATCTTGCCCTTCCCGGCGCGCTGGTGCTTCCCGCTCCAGGCGCGCTCTACGTCCTCGTAGACCCCGACGCTCTTCAGAGCCTCAATAACGTCTTTCGTCGTCTCGAGCTTCTCGAATTCGTCCTCCACGACGACGGGAAGGGAAAGTCCTTCCCTGAAGCGGTGGCCCCGGGCCGAGACAAGCTCCTTACTGCATGTGGCCCCGAGGGCAGAGGCGCGGGCGAGCAACCTCTCTTTATGGTTGATTTTCTTCGCCCATACCCTCTCTGCCCTCGGAGGATGGGCCGGTCTACCTCCGACGGTTCCGGGGGACTGGGCACCCCTGAACTGTCCCTTGATTCTGGTCACCCTAGAGACGCCCCTCCCCTTCCCCCACCACTCCACGCTGTGCTTCATTCCTGATAGCGGGCTCTGGCCGTATGGCTGCCTCCGGCCGGCCCGGATTGCGTTGAAATCCCTCCGGATGAGATCCCGCCTCAGGGGGGTTCTGAAGATTGCCGGGAGCTCAACATTTCTGAGCTTCTCACCCTTGAGGCTGTAGACCCCGACCTCCGGCGCTCTCGACGCCTTCTCGGCGCCTGAGCCGCCGGTTCCGGCCCGGTCGCTCTTGGCCCCGGCCTTCTTCTTCCCTCCACCCTCTCTCTTAGGCATCCGCCATCAACCCCCTCACGAACCCTGCTTCGACTCTTTTGAGATGTAGAGAACCTCCGGCTTACCGGGCGGAGGCCCGATGTATCTTATGGCGTCGCGCAGCTTGACCAGCCTCTTGGCGCACCCCGGCACGGAGCCCTGAATCAGAACATAGCTGTTGCGCACGAGCCCATAGTTCAGGAAGCCGCCTGCGGGATTGACCTCATCACCCTTCTCTCCGATTCTGAGAATCAGTTTGTTGAACTCGGTCCTCTGGTGTAGGCCGAGCTGGCCAGCCTGCGGAACCGTCCGCTGGACATAAGAAGGGAAGTGGGGTCCGAGGGTGCCGACGAGCCTGCGGTGCTTGCTGTTCTTGTGGCTCAGGAGCTTCGGGTGCCACCTCTTGATGGTTCCGGCGAAGCCCTTGCCCTTCGTTATCCCGGCGACGTCCACGACCTTGCCCTCCTCTGCAAAGTCGCTCACACGCACCTCTTTTCCGAGAAGGGATTTGGCATATTCCACCCTCTGCGGAATCGTCCCCCCGCCAACCCTAACCTCCATCAGGTCCGGGACTTTCTTGGGGATGCCGGTGACGAGCTCGGGCTGGGTGTGGACCAGAACCCTCACCTCCTCCACACGCGAGATGTCGAGACCTTTGAACTTCGCCTCCAACTCCTCCGAGAGACCTCCGCTCTTACCTCCGCCGCCCTTTTTGCCCTTACCGTGTTTCTCCCCACCGCCCTCCGGGGCCTCACGCGGGCCCTCCCGCCCACTCGTCTCGATAGTCAGAAGGCGCTCGAGGCTCTTATCGAGCTTGTCCGCCCAGATTTCCGTCATGCACCTGAGACCATAGGGGCCCCCGCTGTAGAACCTGACCGCCGCGACGCGCATCGGCGGAACCTCGAGAACCGTTACCGGGGTCTGAATCTCTTGGTCCGCCGTGACGCTGTCCTTGTTCGTGTTCCTTATAATCGCGTGGGTCATCCCGGCCTTGTAGCCGGCGAAGCCCTGCAACCTCGGGGAACTCTCGGGCCCGAGCTCGGGCCAGCTGCTGAACCTCGGGGTCAGGTCGGGTATTCTCTTCCGGGGCCAATAGCCCCTCGACCCTCGCTTGGGATGGCTCTTCTGGGCCATGTCTCAGCCTCCTTCGACGCGCTCGACGAAAGCATTCAGCGGGGTCGGAGCGCCCGGCGCTCCGGTGTAATCCCGGGCTTCTCGACGGAATCCAGCGCCGCGCGGATTTAGACGCACAGCTCCGTCGAGCGCAAACCGTAACGCCTGACCGGCCGCCATAACGGGTGGCGGCGCGGCCGCAGGGGTGTTTCCGGAGGAGCTAGCCCCCTTCGGGGGCTTCCGGCCCTCCTGGATTCCGTACGGGCGGAATCCACGAACCCTAGGCGTTGGGTTTGCGCCCCGCCTCGTGCTCCGCTTCTCCCGCGCCCGTCGGGGCGTGGGGATTCGGGCGATAGAGGTGGGTATATATAATTCTACCTATTCTAATAATTAGAGCCATCTCTGGCAGGTGTTGCAGTACCACCTGCCATACTGGCTGACCCACATCGCCCCCCGGCCGCACCAGGGGCAGCGCGTGGTAGGGCCGTCAATGGACGCGAAGAACCGCTCTATCTCGTCGCCGAGCGTCGGCCCGGGCTGGGGGGAAGAGGGCAGGTACCTCTGGCACCGGCCGCAGTACCATTGGTTGTACTGCGCGACCCACACGAGCTGCGTGCCGCACCACGGGCACGGGTAGCCCGCGCTCAGCTCCACCGCCCCCGGTTTTTATCGACCATTTTCAACAAGCCCCTCCTACCCCCCTACCCCGCGGCCATTATAATGCGCGCTATTACCCTCCTCTTTCCCTTCTCTTTCTCCTCCCCCGCCTACTCCTTGAGCATGTATACCTTCCTCATCACGTCCCCTTTCTGAATTCTGTCCACGACGTCCATGCCCTCGACGACCTGCCCGAACACTGTGTGCTTGCCGTCGAGGTGGGGCTGCGGGGAGTGGCAGATGAAGAACTGGCAGGAGCCCGTGTCTCGGCCCCTGTGGGCCATCGAGAGCGAGCCCCTCAGGTGCTTCCGCGGGTTGCGGTCGACCTCGCATTTGATCGTGTAGCCGGCGTCGCCCGTGCCGTCGCCGAAGGGGCAGCCGCCCTGAATCATGAAGTTGGGTATCACCCTGTGGAAGGTCAGGTTGTTGTAGAAGCCCTTCTTCACCAGCTTCACGAAGTTCGCGACCGTGCCGGGCGCGTCGTTCTTGAAGAGCTCCAGCACGATTCTCCCCCTGTCGGTCTCGATCGCAACTAGCGGCAGACTCCCCTCGGCGGCCATCGCGCTCCCCCGCCCGTAAATCGGAGGGGCGGTATTTAATGGTGGCGGGGGGCGGGAGGGCTCGGGCTGGCGCGCAAAAGAAAAGAGAAAGGGGGGGAGCGGGGCTCCCCGCCGATTCCGGCTCTGCGACCGGGTCCTACGGGTCGACCTCGATGATTATGCTCTGCTTGCCCTCGATGTAAATCAGCACCGCCATCCAGTCGCCCGGACCGGGGACGAAGTCGGCGCCGTAAGATATGGCATCATCCACAAGGGCCGTTGTATTCAAATCAGAGCCGTAGTTAGTTGTATCGTTAGTGAAGTACCAGATGGCATTCTGGATTTCGGTCGCAGAGTAGCTGGATTTGTCCTTTTTGTTCAGAATGTAGTTGATTCTATTCCAATCGTTCTTTTTTTCATCATCGGGCAGGTCGTCATTCTTATACCATGGGATTACTTTAAATGTGTAACTTTTTTTTGGATCAATGGTAGTGGTCTTGTCCACACACCAGCCCAAATAACCATCC